>CBFHNG010000100.1:0-1221 GCA_965657165.1 Flavobacteriaceae bacterium | reverse complement strand
TATCAAGTTCTGAGCGTTCGGCTGTAAGATCACCAATAAGCTTCATAAACATTAAACATGAAATGAGGAGTCCAATTCCTACAGCAAAAATTAAATCCCAAAACGTTGATAACATTAAAACAACTAACATGATTAAAACTTCGGAACTTAATTTTATTGGCCCAAGTGCAATGTCTTTGGGTAATATAGGGATTGCCTTTAGCCCTTTATAATCCATAACGCCAATTCCAACAGTAATCAATATGCCAGAAAGCACTGCGGCAGGGATTTTAGAGGCAATAGGCCCTAGCACCAAAAGAACAAAAAGCAACAAAACACCAGCAATCATTCCAGAAAGTCTTGTTTTTCCACCGGCATTAATGTTAACAACAGTACGAATTGTAGCACCAGCACCAGGAATTCCACCAAACACTGCAGCAATACTGTTTCCAATACCTTGCCCCACAAGTTCTTTGTTGGGATTATGTTTGGTTTTTGTCATATTGTCGGCCACAACGCTTGTTAACAACGAATCAATTGCCCCAAGAAGAGATAGTGCGAGTGCTGTAAACACATAGGGACTAATACTGTTTAAACTAAAATTAGAAAACATATTTAATTGAGGAATAGGGAGTCCCTCGGGGATTTTTTCTATAGGCTTATAATCCAAACCTAATGCGATAGCTCCGCCAGACATTACAATAAGCGCAACCAAGGTGCTTGGCACTGCTTTAGTAATTCTTTTAAATCCATATATGATTATTATAGTTCCTAGTGCCAAAAGAAATTCAAGCCAATTGATATTTCTTAGAGCTCTCGGCATGACTTTTAACGCACCAATAGTTCCGGAAGCTTCTTTAGCAGCAAGAGTTTTGGATTCTCTAAGAATATTTGCCTCAGAAATTTCATTTGCTCTTTTTATAGTCTCTTTAAAATCTTCTAAAACAAGAATTCCCTCTCCGGCTTCATCTCTTAAAATATTTTCAAGAATAATTTCCTCTGCTTGTGGCTTAAACTGATTTACATACTCTAAATCTTCTTTTGGATTGTAACCCAAAGAGGGTAAGATTTGAGTTAAAAGAATAATGACACCAATTGCCGTCATAAACCCAGAAACAACAGGGTAAGGAATGTATTTTATATATTTTCCGAGTCCTAAAAAACCGAGTCCAATTTGCATTATTCCTGCCAATAAAAACACCATTAAAATAGACGGTAAAGCTTTTTCTATGTTACCATCAT
>CBFHNG010000099.1:0-1305 GCA_965657165.1 Flavobacteriaceae bacterium | reverse complement strand
TTAAATTTGGCTGAATGTCATTTTCTGGATTTGCATTTGCAAAACGATCTGGGGTAATTAAATATATTGCATCTTCAGAGTTAAAGCCTTTATATTCTGATGCTAATTTTGTTCTTTTCTTGAGCTCATAATCTAAGGCGTAGGATTGTTTATCACTTGATGAAAACAACATTTCAATTACACCTGGAGTTGCATTTTCATGAATTTTTAAATCAATAAATAAATAATTTGGGCTATCGGCATTATGGACTTGCACGATTTCAATGCCTGTTGTATTAACAGTAACATCCATCCCTTGAATGTTCTCAGATTTTACCAATAATTGAAGTTCCTGGGACTCAAATCCTACCCACCAATATGGGGGTTTAACTTGTTCGACTTGAAGTGTTGTTTCTCGAGATGTCTCTTGGTTCCTTTCGGATTTTGGATTGCAACTTAAAACGCCAATAATCAAGATACTAAAATAAAATAATTCTATATTTTTAATATGATAATTCATTAGGTTGTAAGTGAAAAGTTTGGTTCAACATTTGTAGCTTGACCGTTTACAACAATAGTCATCGGTTCATCTCCTGAAACTTCAAAACTTGTCCCTGAGTGTTGTACAATTGCTTTTAAAATTTTTCCTCTAAAATTAATTTTAAAAGAATAAGACTGCCATTGTTTTGGAATTTGTGGTGAGAAATGTAATTGATTGTTTTTGATACGCATCCCTCCAAAACCTTCTACAATACTCATCCATGTTCCTGCCATAGAGGTAATATGAAGCCCTTCGTGTACTTCATGGTTATAGTCATCTAAATCTAATCTAGAAGTTTGTAAGTAAAATTCATACGCTTGATTCATGCGCCCCAATTTTGCAGCTTGAATACTATGAAGACACGGTGATAGCGAACTTTCATGAACGGTAAGGGGTTCATAAAAATCAAAATGTTTTTCCAATTCTTCAGTTGTAAAAGCGTCCTCAAAGAAATAGAATGCTTGCAAAGTGTCGGCTTGCTTTATATATGGAGATCTTAATATTCTATCCCAAGACCAATGTTGATTTATTGGTCGTTCGTCAGTAGATAGTTCAGAAACAGGAGTCAGGCTTTTGTCTAAAAACCCATCTTGTTGCAAATAAATGCCATGCTCTTTTGAATAGGGTAAATAAATAGATTTTGACATCGATTTTATAACTTCTATCTCTTGCTGAGTTAGTTTAGTTTTCGCTACAATTTTGTGGTATGCTTCTGTGTCAGCATCTTTTATACTGTCTAAAGTATCGAGAGTAAACTCCATACACCATTTGGCAATATAATTTGT
>CBFHNG010000098.1:0-1483 GCA_965657165.1 Flavobacteriaceae bacterium | reverse complement strand
GGACAAGACCAAATAGCTGTAAATCCCATATCATCTATATAATCTAGGTGGTTTGTAATGCCTTGTATATCGCCTCCGTGACGGGCATAATTATCATTTCGATTTATTTTTTGCTCTTTTAAATTTGGCTGAATATCATTTTCTGGATTTGCATTTGCAAAACGATCTGGAGTGATTAAATAGATCGCATCTTCTGAACTGAATCCTTCGTAATCCAAAGATGATTTTTCTCTTTTCTTTAGGACGTAGTCTAGTTTATAATATATGCTATCATTTGATGAAAACAAAAACTCAATGACTCCAGGCGTGGCATTTTTTTTAATTTTCAAATCAATAAACAAATAATTTGGACTATCAGCATTGTGAACTTGCACAATTTCAATGCCTGGCGTGCTAACACTAACTTCCATTTCTTGAATGTTCTCAGATTTTACCAATAACTGAAGGTCTTCGGACTCAAACCCCACCCACCAATATGGGGGTTTAACTTGATCAGCTTGAAGTGTTGTTTCTCGTGATGTCTCTTGGTTCCTTTCGGATTTCGGATTGCAACTTAAAACGCCAAAAAACAAGACACCAAAATAAAATAATAGTTCTATGTTTTTAATATAATAATTCATTAGGTTGTAAGTGAAAAGTTTGGTTCAACACTTGTAGCTTGACCGTTTACAACTATAGTCATCGGGTCATCTCCTGAAACTTCAAAACTTGTCCCAGAGTGTTGTACAATTGCTTTTAATATTTTTCCTCTAAAATTCACTTTAAAAGAATAAGACTGCCATTGTTTTGGAATTTGTGGTGAGAAATGCAACTGATTGTTTTTGACACGCATTCCTCCAAAACCTTCCACAATACTCATCCATGTTCCCGCCATTGAGGTAATATGAAGTCCTTCGTGCACTTCATGGTTATAATCATCTAAATCTAATCTAGAAGTTTGTAAGTAAAATTCATACGCTTGATTCATGCGTCCCAATTTTGCAGCTTGAATACTATGAACACATGGCGATAGCGAACTTTCATGAACGGTAAGGGGTTCATAAAAATCAAAATGTTTTTCCAATTCTTCAATTGTAAAAGCGTCCTCAAAGAAATAGAATGTTTGCAAAGTATCGGCCTGCTTTATATATGGAGATCTTAATATTCGATCCCAAGACCAATGTTGATTTATTGGTCGTTCGTCAGCAGATAGTTCAGATGCAGGAGTAAGATTTTTGTCTAAAAATCCATCTTGTTGTAGATAAACACCATGTTCTTTTGAATAGGGTAAATAAATAGATTTTGACATTGATTTTATTGCTTCTATTTCCTGTTGTTTTAGTTTAGTTTTGGATAAAATTTTGCCATATGCCTCAATGTCAGCACCTTTTATGTTCTCTAAAGTTTTGAGTGTAAATTCCATACACCATTTGGCAATATAATTTGTGTAAAAATTATTATTCACATTATTTTCGTATTCATTTGGACCTGTTACTCCAAGCAT
>CBFHNG010000097.1:0-1663 GCA_965657165.1 Flavobacteriaceae bacterium | reverse complement strand
GGTTTAGGACTTGGAATGAAGGTCGTTGCTTTTGACCCATTTATGGAAAAAGCAGCTGTAACTGTTCCATTCTTTGATGGACAATCTGTAACGTTTAATATTACTATTGATAGTAAAGAAGACGTATTAAAACAAGCTGACTTTTTGACCCTTCATGTTCCTGCACAAAAAGAATTTGTTATTGGGAAAGCAGAACTTGAACTCATGAAAGATGGTGCAGGGTTGATTAATGCCGCTCGTGGTGGTGTTGTCGATGAAGTGGCTATGGTAGAAGCTTTAAAATCTGGAAAACTTGCATTTGCTGGAGTAGATACTTTTGAAAATGAGCCAACACCTGCTATTCAAGTTTTAATGACACCAAATGTATCGCTTACACCTCATATTGGTGCAGCAACAACACAAGCACAAGAACGTATTGGTTCGGAACTGGCATCACAGATTATTTCTATTTTAAAATAATTTAAAACTGTACTTAAAAGTGAAAAACTCAACTTAAAATATTGAGTTTTTTTTTGTTTTTAATCTAGCTAAAAAAAAAATGAATTGTAATACAATAAAAAAATGTATTTTAGATGACTAACAAATAAACAAAACTAACATAATATTGTCGATAACAAGTTGTTTTTATTAATAAACAAATTTAAACGTAGTGTTAGTTCTTACTTTTAAAAAATAAACATGAAATGTAAAATTTGCAGTAGTAAAACTAAAGTTTTATTTAACACGCTTGTATTAAATAAACACAATGTAGAATATTATCAATGTACATCTTGTGATTTTATTCAAACCGAAACCCCATACTGGCTGGATGAAGCCTATGTTGATTCTATTTCGCCACTTGATACAGGTTATATTAGAAGAAACTTGTACTTCTCCCAAACGACTTATTGGCTAATAAAAAAATATTTTAACAAAGACCAAACTTTTTTAGATTACGGTGGTGGCTATGGTATGTTTGTACGGTTGATGAGAGATCGTGGATTAAATTTCTTCCGTCAAGACAAGTACTGTGAAAACTTATTTACAAAATATTTTGATGTTACCGATCATCAAATCAATGGAAAATTTGAATTGATAACAACTTTTGAAGTATTTGAACATCTTGTTGAACCTTTAAGCGAAATAGAATACATGCTAAGTTTATCAGATTCATTGCTTTTTAGTACAGAACTTCAACCCAGTTCATCTCTAAATACTCCAGAAGATTGGTGGTATTTTGTACCAGAAACAGGACAACATATTGCTTTCTATTCTAAAAAATCTCTTGATTTAATTGCTAAAAAATTTAATTGTAATATTTATTCCAATTCGAATCTTCATTTATTAACAAAAAAGGAATTTAAACACAATCCAATAAAAAAAATTATTTCTCGTCAAGATTTATATCTTAAATTTTTAAATAAATTAGAACCAAAAGAAAAAAGTTTAAATGACAGGGACTGGCATTTTGTACAACAAATGCTCAGATCTAAAGATTCTTAAAAACTAAACAAAACCGCTATTGAAGTATATTTCAACTTCTTAAATTTATAAAAATCCTAACTATTTTGTTGGGATTTTTTTTTATATTGCAATTGCCTAATAAAAAACAAATCTATGTCAGGACTTATGAACTTGCTTGGTGGGGATTTAGGAAAATCACTTATCGAGGGCTTGTCTAGCC
>CBFHNG010000096.1:0-1735 GCA_965657165.1 Flavobacteriaceae bacterium | reverse complement strand
AATAACATACCCAATTACCATCAACGGAATCATGATGTGATCTACGTTATAGGAGTCAAATCGCTGTTGCGTTTCATTGTTTTTGGTGGCTAATGCAATAAGTGACCAAAACCCAAATTCTAGTAAACTTATGATAAAAATCCACTTTACAATAGAAGATGATTTTTTATGCAAAAATTTATAAATCTCTTCTTTTGACAACTCTGGAAAATTTTGCTGCTTATTCCAGTCTTTTTTTAATCGTTCTAATTCTTTCATAAATTAGGGATTTAGTTGTTTTTTTAATTTCTTCTTAACACGGTTCATTTTTACTCGTGCATTTACTTCACTAATACCGATAGTTTCGCTTATTTCTTTGTAATTTTTATTCTCTAAATACAAGAATATTAAAGCTTTTTCAATATCATTAAGTTTTTTTATGGCCTCATAAATCAATTGAAGTTGTTGATCTTCGGTATCGTCGTAGGCTTCTGTTTGAGGAATTTTGTAAGAAAAATCATCAATATTCTGACTTTGTATTCTTCGTTTTGATTTTCGATATAATGTAATTGCAGTATTTAATCCCACTCTATACATCCATGTACTAAATTTTGAATCGCCACGAAATTTAGGGTATGCTTTCCAGAGTTGTATAGTAATTTCTTGAAACAAATCTTTATGTTCGGCATCACTTCTTGTGTATAAACGACAGATTTTGTGAATCAAATTCTGATGCTTTTGTACAAGCGTTACAAATTCATTTTCGTTAGTTGACTTCAAATTATTAAATTGGTTATATATAAGACGTTATTTAACGAAAATGTTACCATTTTTTTATTTATTTTTTGAAAGTCAAAAGTTCTCCTGCTTCAATGGCTATGGGAAGTACATTTTGTCTTGGTGGAAAAAGGCAGGTTGTATACTCGGAATAACGGCAGGGGGGATTGTATAAATAATTAAAATCCAAGGTCACTTTTCCTTTAGTTTCTGGTAAATCAATATACATGTATCGACCGCCACCATAGGTGGTACTGCCAGAAGTAGCATCGCCTACCATCATCCAACCTTGCTCGCCCACATCAAGTGTATAGAATGTTCCATCATATTGAAATTGCACTTTACCTATAAAATTTACAACATCATTAACCCCCAATTTTGAGGCTACTGATTCTGATTTAGAAGTCGAAAAATATTCAAAATCTGCTTCAAAAATAAAATCTGAATTAGGCGCATAGTTTTCAAATCCTTTAAAGGCATCAATAGCAGGGTTGTTTTTGTCCCAAACACGCAAATAAAGTGCCCCAGAACGTGTAATAACGCGCCAACTTATAGCATTAAAGAATAATTTTTCAGAGTCGCCAATAGCGTTTAAAACCAAAGATTTAGTTTGTACTTCTGCACCATTACTATCGGTGATTTTGATGTCATTGAATACCTCAAAGTTAAATACCTTTCCATCCCATTGAAATTTACCAATATTTTGATTTATTTCATTAGGTGAAGTGCTGACTTTATTGCTTTTATCGATTCCAAAAATGGTTCCTGTGGTATCTAATTTGAAGAGACCACATAATTCTAAATATTTTACACGTCTATTATCGCGATCTTTTCTTTCTTTTTCTAGACTTTCGATATAGGCTTTATCAATTTGAAACGTTTTTACCTCATTTTTACATTGAGTGCATAGTGTTAGAATGAAGCAATAAAAAAATAATTTTTTCATGATTTTTTGATTTGTTTTTGCGGCATTGGACCT
>CBFHNG010000095.1:0-1768 GCA_965657165.1 Flavobacteriaceae bacterium | reverse complement strand
AAGAATTTCTTTTCCTGTATAATCTGTATCTGGACCATTATAAGTTACAACTTGTGCATCATGAGAGTAACCTCCATTGCCAAATCCGCCTTCAGAAACTGGTGCTGTTGGATTTTGAATATTGATAAACAATGGGCCTCCGTTATATGGACCATTTCTGTTAGTACCAACAACATAAGCATAGCCAGAATCTTCATTGATGACAATATTATGAGCACTACCAAACTCTGTAAAGTGAGTGTCTGCATTAAATTCTACAGGTGGGTTTTGCACATTTCTTAGACGTGTCAAATCGAAAACCTGCATGCCATGCCCATTGGCTTCACTTACAATAAAAGCATGATTCTGATATACTTTTATATCGCGCCAACTGCTGTTTACAGTGGCAGTGGGTAATATGCCAATAAGCCTTAAATTATTTGGACTACCTATATCGACAAAAGCGGTGTGAGAAGACAAACCAACTAGAGCATATTCTTTTCCATCTGTAGGGTCTGTCCATCCCCAGGAATCATTTCCAGAAATATTACCTCCAGGGTTAATGCTTAAGTCTTGTAATGACAAATAGCCAACTAAATCGTAACCATTACATGGATAATTACCTGCTAAACCATTTTCACATGGTACTGTAGAAAATGTTGTGTTATCACATACATTTCCTATGCCATCTCCATCACTATCTTCTTGATTTGGGTTAGCATCGTCAGGGCAATTGTCACAAGCGTTTCCAACTCCGTCATCATCGTCATCTTCTTGATTTGGGTTAGCGTCGTCAGGACAATTGTCACATGCGTTTCCAATATCATCGCTGTCGGTATCTTCTTGTTGATAATTATCAACGGATATACAGTTATCACATACATTTCCTATGCCATCTCCATCGCTATCCTCTTGATTTGGATTTGCTGCACTTGGACAATTGTCGATAGTGTTATGAATCCCATCACCGTCTCCGTCGGGATAAGTGTTTCCTGTGGGTTCATCATCACCACAATTCAATAGTATTCCAGAAAGTGAAACTAAAATCGAAAGAAAAATAGTTTTGTTATAATTCATGTTCTAAGATTTAGTATTTGGATGGTACAATTTACATTAAAATCTGTAATAAAATATTAAAAAATTCATAATAACTGTATTTTTGCAATATGATAGAAGACAAAAATCAAAAGAAAACAGCATTGTCTGAATTAGGAGAGTTTGGATTAATTGAACATTTGACTACCAATTTTTCAATAAAAAATTCCAGCACTGTTTTAGGAATTGGAGATGATGCAGCCGTGTTGGATTTTAAAGAAAAATCGGTTGTAGTTTCTACAGATTTGTTGGTAGAGGGGGTTCATTTTGATTTGAGCTACATGCCATTGAAACACCTTGGTTATAAAGCTGTAATTGTGAATTTATCAGATATATATGCGATGAATGCTCGTGCAACTCATGTGACCGTTTCTATTGCAGTATCGAATCGTTTTGGATTGGAAGCCCTAGAAGCTTTATACGATGGAATTCATACTGCTGCAAAAGTATATGGGATAGATGTAATTGGTGGAGATACAACATCTTCTACGAGTGGTCTTACAATTTCTATTACTGCTATTGGAGAAATAAATGCTTCAGATGTTGTAAAAAGAAGCGAAGCAAATCCCAATGATTTATTGGTGGTTTCAGGTGATATTGGTGCAGCTTATTTAGGACTTCAGGTTTTGGAGCGAGAAAAAGAAGTATTTAAAGTGAATCCTAATAACCAACCTGATTTGGATGCATATACATA
>CBFHNG010000094.1:0-2092 GCA_965657165.1 Flavobacteriaceae bacterium | reverse complement strand
CATTTTGAAAGCGTATGTTTTTCTAACAAATGGTGTGCTTTTATGATGATTAAAGCCGCAGCCGCTTCAAAACCTACGCGCCCTTTGATGCCAACAATAGTGTCGCCAACATGAATATCTCTTCCAATAGCATATGTTGATGCTAATTCAATAAGCTTTTGAATATTTTCGATTGGAGCGTTTTCTATACCATCAATAGCACTCAACTCGCCTTTTATAAAACTGAGTTTTACCAGAGTTTCAGTATTATTTTTTATTGCTGAAGGATAGGCCTCCTCTGGCAAAGCCAAATGAGACGTTAAGGTTTCATCACCGCCAACACTAGTGCCCCAGAGTCCTTTATTAATGGAATATTTTGCCTTATCCCAAGACAGGTTAATCCCTTTAGAATTCAAATAAGAAATCTCTTCTTCTCTACTCAAAGTATTATCACGGATTGGGGTAATGATTTCAATTTCAGGTGCTAAAATTTGAAAAATCATATCAAAACGAACCTGGTCATTCCCTGCTCCCGTACTTCCGTGTGCAATATATTTTGCATCTATAGATTTTGCATAGTTTACAATTTCAATGGCTTGAATGATTCGCTCGGCACTAACAGAAAGAGGGTAAGTATTGTTTTTTAATACATTTCCGAAAATTAAATACTTCACTATCTTTTGATAAAATTGCTCTGTTGCCTCAATATTTTTATACACAGAAACGCCCATTTTATAGGCTTTAGACTCTATAGATTGAATTTCATTTTGAGTAAAACCTCCTGTATTGACACTAACAGCATGGACCTCATAATCTAGGTCTTGAGAAAGGTGAACTGCACAATACGAAGTGTCAAGTCCCCCGCTGTAAGCTAATACTAATTTATTTTTAAGATTCATTGTTTTGTTTTTTAAGAAAAAGCGCTTGCTTGATACTTTTTAGACGTTTAAAAGTTGCTGCTTTAAATTTTGTTTTACTTTTCTTTTTTTGCTGTTTTGGGTCAAACAACATACCAGTGCACAAGCACATCGATTGAGAAGTACGCTGCAATACATCATAGTTTTTACATGTTTGACACCCTTTCCAAAAAGAGGGTTCTTTGGTAAGTTCAGAGAAAGTAACAGGCTTGTAACCCAAAGCTGTATTCAATTTCATAACGGCCAAACCCGTAGTGATACTAAATACTTTCGCCTCTGGATATTTTTTTCTTGAGTGTTCAAAAATGACCTTTTTGATTTTTTTTGCTAAACCTTGATTTCTATAATCAGGGTGTACAATAAGTCCCGAATTGGCTACAAACTTACCATGATCCCAGGTTTCGATATAACAAAACCCTGCAAAGTTATCGCCATCTAAAGCAATAACAGCATCGCCCTGTTCCATTTTGGAACAAATATAATCTGGAGAGCGTTTTGCAATTCCAGTACCTCTGACTTGTGCAGCGTCTTCAATAGTAGCACAAATTGCATGAGTATAAATATGATGTGATTTATCTGTGATAATTAATTTCATTATCAATAGATTTTTAAAATTAGTTTTGAAAAAAGTTGTTGAAGAAAGAACCGGACTCACCTAGGTTCCAAAAATTATAAATACACCCTAAGGGCGACGGCGGTTAATGCGCGGACGCAAAGGAGCACAACTCGATAAAGTATGCGGTGGTGTTGAAATTAAAATCGATTGAAGTGCAATCATTATTTATTTATAATTGGGGTAAATCTATAAATTAATTTTTTACTAAAAACTTGGGCTTTATTTTTTTTTATGAAAATTAAAGATTTATCAATAGTTGATTAAAAAAATAAATAATTATTAAAAAATATTCCTTAAAATCATTTAAACCCTAAATCTATAAAACAAAAAAACCACCTAATAGTGGTTTTTTTAATTAATAAATCATTGTATTGAGCTATTGTTTTGAAGCTGGAAGTCGCTGATACACATAAAATTTATTCACTTTTCCATTCTCAATATATATATCTGATAAGTGAATAACATTCATTTCTCGATTCTCAACGGTCATTGTAACTTGTGCCCCAGTGACTACCCATTGCCCGTCTTTTTGAGCTTCCAAATCATTAACTTTCATTGGAAACGAGAAAAATGTATTCCA
>CBFHNG010000093.1:0-2193 GCA_965657165.1 Flavobacteriaceae bacterium | reverse complement strand
CTTGGTTCTGTAAATGGAAAATATGAGGGTCTAAGACGAATTTTTGATTTACCAAAAAGTTCAGTTGTAAAATATTGAAGGGTTTGTTTTAAATCGGAAAAACTTACATTTTTGTCTATGTACAAGCCCTCAACTTGATGAAAAAAGCAATGAGAACGCGCAGATATGGCTTCATTTCTGTAGACTCTTCCGGGAGATATTGTCCGAATAGGCGGCTTGTTGTTTTCCATATAACGAACTTGAACAGAACTTGTGTGAGTCCGCAACAAGATATCAGGGTTTGTTTGTACAAAAAAAGTGTCTTGCATATCTCTTGCAGGGTGATGCTCTGGTAAATTTAAAGCCGTAAAGTTATGCCAATCATCTTCAATTTCTGGCCCTTCACTAACGTTAAATCCTATTCGAGAAAAGATGTCTATAATTTGATTTTTCACCAAAGAGATTGGGTGTCGACTGCCAATTTTTATAGGCTCACCTGGACGTGTCAAATCTCCTAAAGATGAAGCATTTGAATTGTTGCTTTCTAGGGACGATTTAAGAGAATTTACTTTTTCTTGTGCTGTAGACTTTAGTGTATTTATGGCTTGA
The DNA here is from genome assembly GCA_965657165.1 of Flavobacteriaceae bacterium. Lineage (GTDB taxonomy): Bacteria > Bacteroidota > Bacteroidia > Flavobacteriales > Flavobacteriaceae > UBA3537. The sequence goes on along the minus strand of CBFHNG010000093.1, from coordinate 1,605 downwards.
CCGTAGGCTTTTTTTTGTTCATTTGGCACAGATTTGAAGTCAGCAAACAAATCATTTAAAAGCCCTTTTTTGCCTAAAAACTTTATACGAAATGCCTCAAGTTCAGCAGCAGAGTTTGTTGTAAAACTATTCGCTTCGTCAATTAATTTTTGAATGCGGTCAATCATGGTTTTGAAATAAAAGCCAAATTTAAGAAATCTTATCTAATAAATTCGTGTTCGAGAAAATAGTTTACAATAGCTTCTTTCATTAAAATGCTTTGTTCACCTGCTTTCAAATTTGGTAATTGTGCCTTTATTTTATAATGTGGCCAACCATCTTCATCAACAAAATCAAGTTCGTAATACCCATATGGCAATAAAAGTCGACAAATGGCAATATGCATCAAGTTGAGTTTTTCATCTTTTTTGAAGCGGCGATGAAGCTGCCCAAGCTCTTGTACACCAATGAGATAAATAATTCCATCGAGGTCCAATGGCACACCATCGGTAAAGCGAAGAGAGAGTTTCTCTACAAGTGTTTCCCAGCGTTTTTTTAGTTTTTCGTCTCTTGCCATAATTTATTTTGTAAATTTAGACTCAAATTTCACATTAAAGAAATATTAACTCAAATTCTTTTTATGCCTGTTATTGATATTATCCTTGGCGCTCTTATTATTTATGGAATTATTAAAGGTTTTTTTAAAGGCTTATTTGTAGAGGTAGCGTCACTTTTGGCGTTAATGTTGGGAGTATATGGAGCGGTTCATTTTAGCAATTATGCTGCAGAATTTTTATCAAATTATGTGGATTGGTCAGAAAAAAAAATAAACATATCTTCTTTTATAATCACTTTTGTTGTTATTGTTTTGGCGATATCTCTTGCTGGAAAGGCATTGACAAAACTTGCAAACTTTGCAGCCCTTGGTGTTATTAATAAACTATTAGGCGCGCTTTTCGGAGGGTTAAAAATTGCACTTATTCTTTCTGTTTTATTACTTGTTTTTGATCGTTTCAACAACACGCTTTCATTGGTTTCAGAGGAAGAATTGGAAGATTCAATTTTATACAAACCAGTCGCATCAATAGCGCCAATGATTTTACCTCAATTTATTAATGAGGATAAGAAACTAGAGATTCCAAAAATTAAAAATTCAGAACAAGAATAAAGAGCTATTTTGATAGACTTCTTAAATAAGCTTTGAATGATTGAAAATTTTTTCCCTCAGGAATAAAATCTGGAATAATGTCAATGCGTTCCATCATGTATCTAGGCTGTTTTAGAAGCCCCACGAAAATCACGTCTACACCTTTAGCTTTTAAATCTTGAAGTGTATCTTCCATCACATACAAGCCAGATTGGTCCATGTATTGCATTCTACTTAGTCGAATCACAACTGTTTTTGCTTCATCTGGAATTTGTTTATATAACTGTTGAAATTCAGAAGTTGATCCAAAAAATAGTGGGCCTTTGATGTGTTTTATAAAAACCTCTCCTTTTAAATTTTTTGGAAAATCTATTTCATCTGGCCATACTTCTTCCTTCAAAGTATCAAGTTCTGAGCGTTCGGCTGTAAGATCACCAATAAGCTTCATAAACATTAAACATGAAATGAGGAGTCCAATT
>CBFHNG010000092.1:0-2205 GCA_965657165.1 Flavobacteriaceae bacterium | reverse complement strand
GACTTTACTCCTATTTCTTCCCATGTCTCACGCAATGCCGTTTGCTCGAGATTTGCATCTTCAGGCTCAGGTTTTCCACCCGGGAAGCCTATTTGCCCCGAATGTACACCATCGTAAGATTTTCGAACAATAAAAACAAGCTGTACGTCATTACATTTGTTGGGATAAAACAATACCATAACAGCAGCTTTTTTTGCAGCTTTTATTACAGATTTATTGCGTTCCAACAATTCTTTTCGAAATGGAGGTGCCATTTTCAATTGTGAAGTCACACCTTTGAGCTCCAAATGTTTTATTTCTGATAATATTTTTTCAAATGCATCAAATCTCATATATTTCAAAACTAAATCAAACGCCTTTTATTTTATGCGCTATACGGTATTGTTTTTTTTATTTTTTATAAGTTGTCAAGATACTAAATCCGAAAAGAAAAATACACCCCAAAAATCAGTATCTGAAACTCAAACACTTACAACAGAAAAAGTAGAGAAAACATCAGAAAAACCTTTTCTTTTAACCGACAAAAATGTGATGGAATTTTTCTTGGAATATGATAAAATTCACAAAGAAGATAAAGTTCGAATCCATACAGATTTTGGCGAAATTGATATCAAACTTTTTGAAGCCACTAAATTTCATCGTTCAAACTTTATATATTTAACCAAAAAAAAATATTTCGATAATACTCAATTCTATAGAGTCATCAATAACTATATCATTCAAGGAGGTAATAGTGATGACCAAAAAACACTTAATAAGCGCAAAAAAATTGGACGCTATTTGCTTCCCAACGACCACAAAAAAGGGTTCAAACACGATAGAGGGATGGTAAGTATGCCAAGTAGTGCTGTGGAAAACCCCTACAAAATGGCCTCTCCTTTTGAGTTTTTTATTGTACAACAACGCGGGGGTGCACATCATCTGGATGGCGACTATGCGGTTTTTGGAAAAGTAATTCGAGGTATGGAGGTCGTCGATAAAATTGCTGCTGTTCCAACAGACAAAGGCGACTGGCCACAAAGCAATGTTTATATCAACAAAATTGAAATCATCGACTAAAATTAATTACTTTTTTATACATTGTAAGACTTTAATTTTACATTAAAACTATTAATGATGAACAAACAAAAACACACAACCAAGATTGTGCTTATTTACTTATGTATCTTCTCAATTGTTTTGAGTTGCAAGAATAACAAAAGCACAAGTAATGTACTACTACAAGAATGGACTGGGCCTTACGGCGGTGTTCCTGCTTTTGATAAAATGCAAGTAGCTGATATTCAGTCTGCTGTAGAGCAAGGCATGAAAGAAAATTTAGAAGAAATTGATGCTATTGCCAATTCTACTGAAGCTCCAACTTTTGAAAATACCATTGAGGCTATGGAACGTTCGGGATCAACTTTAGACCATGTTTTTACCTATTATGGGATTTTGAGTAGCAATATGTCTTCACCAGAATTTAGAAAAGTCCAGGCCACTCTTGCTCCAAAATTATCTGAATTTTCTTCAAAAATCAGTCAAAATCAAAAACTATTTGAGCGTATAAAAACAGTTTATGAAAATGCTCAAAAAACACCTTTAGAAGATGATCAACAACGCGTTGTAGACCTCATTTATAAAGGTTTTGCCATGCGAGGTGCTGCACTTGATGCCGAGAAAAAAGCACGTTATGCTGCCATTGACAAAGAACTTTCAACATTGTATAATACCTTTTCCGATAATGTTTTACACGACGAGGAAAACTATGTCACCTATCTTGATGACACCCAGCTTGGCGGACTTTCTGAAGGATTCATAAAATCGGCAGCAGCCATTGCCAAAAGCAAAGGTCAAGACGGAAAATATGCCATTACCAACACCCGTTCCTCAATGGATCCTTTTCTAACTTACTCTACCGAAAGAGCTTTGCGTAAGCAAGTTTGGACCAATTATTACTCAAGAGGTGATAATAATGATGAATATGATAATAAAGCACTTATTGCAGAAATTCTAAAACTTAGACGAGAGCGTGTAGAACTTTTAGGACATCAAAATTATGCCGAATGGCGTTTGCAAGATCGAATGGCCAAAACTCCAGAAAATGCCATGCAACTTATGGAAGCCGTTTGGCCCGCTGCCATCGCTCGAGTCGCTGAAGAAGTCGCCGATATGCAAGCTATTGCTAATACCAATGGTGATAATATCACTATTGAACCATGGGAT
>CBFHNG010000091.1:0-2260 GCA_965657165.1 Flavobacteriaceae bacterium | reverse complement strand
CAATAGACTAGAGGCCTTAAAAAAGGTGGCCAGTAAATTTATAAATAGACGCCCCAACGACAGAATTGGGCTAGTAGAATATGCAGGGGAAAGTTACACGCGAACCCCCGTTACAAGTGATAAAGGGATTATTCTTAAATCATTAAGGGACATAAAATACAACACCATCATTACAGGTGGCACCGCTATTGGTATGGGGCTAGCTACTGCAGTCAATCGCTTAAAGGAAAGTAAGGCAAAAAGCAGAAGCATTATTTTACTTACAGATGGTGTGAACAACTCTGGCTTTATTGATCCAAAAACCGCCAGCGAGCTGGCAGTAGAATATGGCATAAAAACATACACTATTGGACTGGGGAGCAACGGAATGGCGCTCTCGCCTGTGGCAATAAATAATGGAAAATTTCAATACTCTAGAATTCAAGTTGAAATTGATGAAAAACTCTTAAAAGAAATTGCATCTGAAACTGGAGGGAAATATTTTCGAGCAACAAACAACAAAAAATTGGAAGACATCTATGATGAAATAGATAAACTTGAAAAAACAGAAATAGAAGAATTTAAGTATTATAATTATGAAGAAAAATTTCGTCCTTTAGTGCTACTAGCGTTAGGCTTATTGGTTTTAGAGTTTTTACTTCGACATACCCTTTTAAGAAGTTTTATATAATTATGTTTCAATTAGAAGATGACATATGGTTTTGGCTTTTATTTGTTCCTTTAGGAATGCTGTTATTATTCCTCTGGACACAACTTTGGAAAAAAAGAACGAAGCGTAAATTTTCAGATTTGAAGCTTCTAAAACGTCTTAGCCCAGATCAATCTTTGTTTAAATCTGTTTTAAAATTTATTACACTTTCTCTAGGTTTTATCTGCTTAATTATTGCGCTGGTCAATCCAAAAATTGGCACTTCTTTACAAACTGTAAAAAGAGAAGGGGTTGATATTGTCTTTGCCATAGATGTTTCGAAAAGTATGCTCGCTGAAGACATCGCACCGAGCAGACTAGAAAAGGCAAAGCAACTAACTACTCAAATCATCAATAACCTTGTAAGCGACAGAGTTGGAATAATTGCATATGCTGCAAAAGCGGTACCTCAGCTTCCAATTACAACAGATTATTCTGCTGCAAAAATGTTTTTACAAAACATGAATACTGATATGCTTTCATCGCAAGGAACAGCCATTGACGAAGCTATACAATTATCAAGAAGCTACTATAATGACGAAGAACAAACAAATCGTGTTTTGGTTATTATTTCTGATGGAGAAGACCACAACAATTTAAGTCTTGATGTGGCAGAAGCTGCTGCAAAGGAAGGCATAAAAATATTTACTATTGGGGTGGGCACAGAAAAAGGAGGTCCTATACCAATCAAACGAAATGGTATTGTAATAAGCTATAAAAAAGACCAAAACAATGCCACTGTAATTACAAAATTGAATAAAAAAACACTTTCGAAAATTGCAAGTGAGGCAAATGGTACATATGTTGATGGTAAAAATACCAGTGATGTCGTAGAAACTATTGGGGATATTTTGAATAAAATGGACAAAAAAGAATTTGAAGCCAAAGAATTTGCAGAATTTAAAGATCAATTTCAATGGTTTTTGGGATTAGGACTTTTCTTTTTAATTTTGGACGTCCTGTTTCTAGAACGTAAAACAGCTTGGCTAAAACGCCTAAACTTATTCAATGAAAACCTATGAAAATAAGTACAAAAAAAGATATTAATTATTATCGTCTAAATCATCGTTTAATTAGACTTATACTACTTATTCTTTTATTTGGTAATTTTTCATTTGCTCAAGAATTAGATAACCTTCAAGTTGAATCCGACGCTCTTGTTTATGAAGGAAATTTGGCGTCAAAAGAAAACTTTATTGAAGCGGAAAAATCTTACAGAGAAGCAATATCAAAAAAAGAAACAAATGCCAAAGGCGCATACAATCTAGGCAGTACATATTACAACTCTGAGCTTTATGATGAGGCAATTTCGAAACTTATAGAAGCAACAAAAAATGGTTCTAAGGAAGAGAAACACCGGGCATTTCATAATATTGGGAACACGCTCATGCAAAATAAAAAATGTAGAGAAGCTGTTGAAGCCTATAAAAATGCATTAAGAAATAATCCCTCTGATGATGAAAGCCGCTATAATTTAGCACTTGCAAAAGAATGTGCCAAAGAACAAGGCGGTGGCGAGAGTGAAGACGAGAAAAAAGATAAAGAAAAGGACGAAAATAAAAAGGAAGACCA
>CBFHNG010000090.1:0-2287 GCA_965657165.1 Flavobacteriaceae bacterium | reverse complement strand
TCATGTAATTGTTCCCAGCCTCCAACTTCTTGTAACCCTAAAAATGTAATGATTATTGATCCAAGAATAAGGACAATGGTTTGAAGTGTTTCAGTATATATTACCGCTTTCATTCCACCTACTACGGTGTATATTCCCGTAAACACAACAACTCCAATAGCACCATACCAGAACGGAATACCCAACAACTCAGAGACTACAATCCCACCTGCATAAATAGTAACTGAAACTTTAGTCAGTACATAAGCTACCAAAGAAAATAAGGATAAAAACCAACGTGAGCGACTGTCAAAACGTTTTTCCAAAAACTCTGGCATGGTAAAAGCGCCACTTCTAATATAAAATGGTAAAAACAACCAACCCAACAACAATACAATCCATGCGTGAAGCTCATAATGAGCCATTGGAGTACCTGATTCAAAGCCAGTACCAGCAAGACCAACTACATGTTCTGAACCAATATTTGAGGCAAATATAGAAGCTCCAATAACAAACCACCCTACATTGCGTCCTGCTAAAAAATAATCCTCAGTATTTTTATCTTTTTGAAGAACAACCCAAACGGCCACTGCAATTAGTGCCAAAAAATAAACACTTAAAACAAACCAGTCTAATTTTTCTAAAATTGAAGTCGCTAATATTAACTTAAAGAACATAAAATTGAAATATATTTTAAATGTATTGATTTATGATATTTTCAAAAAGTTCTTGTTTACCGCTCTGAGGAGAAATCTCTCCATTTTCGAGGGCAATTTGATACAAGTCTTGAAGGTTTAATGATCCTGACTCAAATGCAGCTCCTTTGCCATCGTCAAAAGAAGCGTATCGTTCTTTTCTTAGTTTTTTGTAAGGAGAAGATGTTATAATTTTATCAGCCGTAATCAATGCGCGAGCAAAGGTATCAGCACCACCAATATGGGCCAAAAATACATCTTCCATATCAGTTGAATTTCGTCTGATTTTTGCGTCGAAATTAATACCACCACCTTGTAATCCTCCAGATTCTAAAAACACTAACATCGCTTCAGTTGTTTCTAAAATATTATTGGGAAATTGATCGGTATCCCAACCATTTTGATAATCCCCTCTATTGGCATCAATACTACCCAGCATATTAGCTTTTGCGGCAACGGCCAACTCATGCTGCATCGTGTGTTGAGCAAGTGTAGCATGATTTACTTCTATGTTTAATTTAAAATCTTTATCCAATCCATATTCTTTCAAAAAACCAATAGCTGTTGCAGAATCAAAATCATATTGGTGTTTCATGGGTTCCATTGGTTTTGGTTCAATAAAAAAGGTACCTCTAAACCCTTGAGACCTTGCATAATCTCTTGCCATGGTTAAAAATTGGCCCATATGATCCAATTCACGACCTATATCAGTATTCAATAGTGACATATAGCCCTCTCGTCCTCCCCAAAAAACATAATTTTCTCCATTAAGTGCCATTGTGGCATCTAAAGCTAATTTTACTTGAGCACCGGCTCGTGCAACGACCTGAAAATTTGGATTGGTAGCGGCACCGTTCATAAATCTTGGATTTGAAAAACAATTTGAAGTTCCCCAAAGAAGTTTAACACCCGATTCTTGTTGTTTTTGCTTGATATATTCCACAATTATTGAAAGGCGTTTCTCGGATTCTGCTAGTGTGTTGGCCTCAGCGACTAAATCATAGTCATGAAAACAAAAATAATTGAATCCCATTTTGGTGATGAATTCAAAAGCCGCATCTGCTTTATCTTTAGCCGCCTGAATAGGGTCGGACGATTGATCCCACGCAAAATTTTGAGTTCCAGGACCAAAAGGATCTGCCCCTTGTCCACAGAATGTGTGCCAGTAAGCTATGGCAAATTTAAAATGCTCCCTCATGGTTTTACCACCAACTAATCGATCTGGGTCATAATATTTAAATGCTAATGGATTATCCGATTCTTTACCCTCATAACGAATAGCATCAATCCCCTTGTAGTATTCTTTGTTTCCTATTAGTATCATTATTTAATTTTTAATTTGTTTTTCTAATTCTGTTTTCCAGTTTTGGTAAGCATCAAGATATGGGTTCTTATTTTCGATGGGCTTAAATGTCATCACATGGTCGTTTTTTGTGATGTTTTGACCGAAGCGATCAAAATCTTTATCGGTCAAACCCGCAGCTCTGGCAGCGCCAATAGCGCCTGTGGTATTGTAAATTTCAATTTCATAACCAATAAGAGTTGACAAGGTTTTGGCAAAAATCTCAGATCTGAAAAGATTGTCATTACCCGCCCGAATAACCTTAATGGCA
>CBFHNG010000089.1:0-2298 GCA_965657165.1 Flavobacteriaceae bacterium | reverse complement strand
TCGATTAAAAATTTAGTGATTTGTTGTCCACTGTTTGTAATTGATTTAATAAGGTACATCCCATCAGATAATGATTTTACATCTATTGTAATATGTTTTGTAGCTTGATATTTTTTATTAAAAACTTGAGTACCATTTAATTGATAGACTATAATTTCACGATTCTGAAGCCTTGGAAAGTACAACTCCAATTGAGCTTTTGCTGGATTGGGAAATACCAAGATTTTAGATTCTTCTAAGGAGTCATATTCATCTTGTGAACTGAGTGATGTATCTATTGTAAATACATAACTATGCATAGACATGGCAGAAATATTTGAGCTAATGTAATTTTCATTCAAGTCATAGGTTTCATTTGTTATTAATCTAAAGTTGTCGTTCACAACATCTGAGGTTATGTAATGTTCTATTGATGTTGTTCCCTGAGGGATTTCGATTTCAAAATTATCAACATCATAATCTGAGAACAATTGCAGAGTAATTTTTGTTTCGTCTGGAGATTTAAAAGCAACTGCTTTTGGTCCTGAGTCAAAACTGCCTGTATGAATTCTTTGATAACCATTTTTGACTAAATTTGTAAAATGCTTGAAAACATAATAACGTTTTGGCAAAATTATATTCATATTAGAATCCCACAAAACTAAAGCCGATGAGCCGTAATTCTGGCCAACATTTACTTCATTTTGATAATCATGCTTTTCATAAAACAGGTGTAACATATATGCTGTTAGACCACCATAATTGAACCCATCAAGAATACGATTTATGTGATAACTTGCATCCTCCATATCCCAATTTGGACTATGTAAATTTCCTGCTTCTGTTACCCAAATAGGTTTTTCTAGAGCAGCTGTTTTAAGAGAAGACCAGTCTGTTAGATTTATAGGATTTTGATAAGTATGTGTGGCCACAACATCAGTTGCGACAACCACACTTGGATTTCCAAACATACTGTTGATGTAATTAGTTGTTGACTTTGTTGCATCGTTTGAAGTGACCCTAAACGTTTCTGGGGATATGATTGATATGTCACTTAAATTTTCAAAATCTAATCTTGAATCAAGATTTGAAATGATTGATGATAGTTCCGAAGGTGTTGTATTCATTGACTCATAGGTCACATCATAATCAGGTTCATTGGTTGGTGAAATTGCTGTGACATTAATTCCATAACGAGATTGCATGCCATTTATAAATGCAACCAAGAATTCACTAAATTCATCTTCTCCTCCTGAAATTAGAGTTCCTCCATTGTTATGTGCCCCATTAGTTTTTAACCATGCAGGGGCACTATTACAATTTCCAATGACATGATCAAATCCATTTGTACTGAGATCAAAAGCATTATTAAGTGCTTCACCAACGTATCGTGTTGCATTTAAGTTCGAATTACTATCATATCGCGTCCAATTCAATGATGAAAAATTTAAATTAAAAGGGTCGTTATTATCATTTGGATCTTCCAAATCATGATACACAAAAAATCGAATCATATTCGGTTCTAAATCTTGAAAAGCATAAGTTTCGATTTGTTCACGCATATTGTCTTCCAAAGCAAATAAATGCTCTGTTCTTCTCTTAATACCTGCACCAAAACCATCGACAGTTTGATAAGTCATATCTTTCAAAAATGAAATTGTATTTCCTCGAACAACCTCAACTTGATCCAAATAAAAAGTAACTCCAGAATCCAAATACCAAAAACTCAAGCGATTTGAATCTGCAGCCTCTTGAACTGTAAAACTGTGTGTAAATTGCTGCCACTCTTGATTAATAATCTTATTATTGCCTTGATAACTGTTTTGAATTTCAGACTGAAAAACAACTTTCATTGTAGCTGAACTAGCTCCACTAATTTTTGCCCAAAAACGAACCGTATAGGTCTGTCCTTGCTCTACTTGAAACAAGTAATCACTTTGGGTTTTAACATGCCATCCACTAGTGCCTAATGAAATAATTTGACTTTTTTGTGCTTTTGTACTGCCAGGAATTAAATTTTCGGTTTCAATCGAGTAATTTACCTGACCACCATTGGTTTGCAAATTGGACCAAAAACTAAAAGTATTTGTTTGTGAGTCAATGCTTTCCAATGCACCATTGGGAATTGGTAATTGATTTTGGGCATTCATAATGAATGCCCAAAACATATAAACTACTAATAAAAGTTTTTTCAACTTAAAAGAATTTAATCTTATTAATCAATTAAATCGTTAGTATTAATTTCTCTAACAGGAATTGGTAAAAACATCACTTGTGATGGATCGGTACTTAAAGTTAAGTCTAAACTGTTGAAATTCA
>CBFHNG010000088.1:0-2612 GCA_965657165.1 Flavobacteriaceae bacterium | reverse complement strand
CCTACAAAATATTCTAACCACCGCCGCACTGTAAATCAAGATATTTATGCTTCAGAAATCGATAAAAAAGAAATGACTAACGGGTGGTTTGTTGAAACTATGCCCGATTTAAACCATAAAAATCCATTTATGGCAAAGTTCATCACTCAAAATAGTATTTGGTGGATTGAAGAATTAGGACTAAGTGGAATTAGACAAGACACCTATCCTTATGCCGATAAAACATTTTTAAGTGATTGGGCAGGCACAATAATGAAAGAGTATCCAAATTTTTCAATTGTTGGGGAAGAATGGAGTTTTAATCCATTATTGATTGGATATTGGCAAAATGATCCAAAATCAAAACACAACTATGTTTCAAATTTGAGTTCAACTATGGACTTTGCAATGTTGGACAATATTAAAAAAGGGGTTTCCGAAGAAGAAGCATGGGGAAATGGGCTTATTAAAATATATGATGGATTGGCTAATGATTTTCACTATCCTAATCCAGAAGCCATTATGGCCATGATGGATAATCACGACATGAGCCGAATTTACACGGAACTAAAAGGAGATATCGATCAAACAAAAATGGCCTTAAGTACACTTTTGATGCTACCAAGAATACCTCAAATTTACTATGGTACAGAAATTTTGATGCAAGATTTTGAAAATCCTGGTGATCACGGCCTTATTCGAACCGATTTTCCAGGTGGTTGGGCTGGTGATCAAGTAAATGCTTTCAATGGAGAAGGATTGAATGAGGATCAAAAAGATATGCAAAACTATTTGAAAACGCTTTTGAATTTTAGAAAAAATAGTGCTGCAATTCATCATGGAAAGACCGTTCATTTTGCACCCAATTCGGGGGTATATTTTCTTTTCAGAAAAATTGAAGATGACATAGCATTTTTAATTTTGAATAAAAATGAAGAACCAATTTCTGTTGATTTAAATCGCTTTAAAGAACTAAACTTCAATGGAAAATCATTTCAAAACGTGCTAACAAAAGAAGTTTTTATCTGGCAAGATCGTCTGAAATTGCCAAAAAAAGGAAGTTATATTTTTAGTCTAGTCCCATAAAAAATGTTCGTAAACCAAAACCTAATATTATTATTTTTTCTAAGTGCTAATATGCTATGGGCATCTTGTTCTCCACTGGATTCCATAAAAACCTATTGGATGAATACTGCAGAAAAAATTGAAGGTAACATTAAACGAATAGAAAAATTTCCATCAAAATTTGTTACCCCGAGAAATGTTGATGTATGGTTTCCAAATGACTATGACAATACAAAAACGTATAGCGTTTTGTATATGCACGATGGCCAAATGCTATTTGATGCTGATAAAACATGGAATGGCCAAGAATGGGGCGTTGATGAGCATATGTCAGCACTTCTAAAAACCTCTAAAATCAAAGAAACTATTGTTGTTGGAATTTGGAATGTGTATTCGGAACGTAATGCAAATTATTTTCCTCAAAAAGTTTTTGAAGCGTTAGATAAAGAAAATAAAGAAGCCCTGAAACGCATGGTAGAAAAAAAGAATCAAGAAATATTTATTAATTCCGATAACTACCTCAAATTTATAGTCAACGAATTAAAGCCATACATTGATACCAATTTTCCAACAAAAACATCTTCAAAAGATACTGCAATTATGGGCTCCAGTAGAGGAGGGTTAATCTCACTTTATGCTATTTGTGAATACCCAGAAATTTTTGGAGCTGCAGCTTGTTTATCAACACATTGGATTGGCACCTATTCCAATACAGAGTCTAATCAAATTCCTTATGTGATTTTTGATTATTTAATGGATAATTTACCCTCTCCAAAAAATCATAAAATTTACTTTGATTATGGTACAAAAACTTTGGATACCCTCTATTTACCTTATCAAGATTTAGTCACTACTGCACTTGAATATAAATCATACGATGATGAATCCATGGTGAATCTAAAGTTTGATGGGCATGAACATGCCGAAAAATTTTGGAATAAACGATTGGCTACACCCCTTACTTTTTTACTAAAAACAACTTATGAATAAATTAATTTACTTATTGTTTTGCATTTCTTTTAGTGCTGTTTTCGCTCAAAATTCAAAGCGTATTTTTGAAAATGTTGAAATTGTAGAGAACCAAACTTTAAAGATAACAGTGAGCGATGGTGTATATAAAATTGTACCCTACTCCAACACTATTGTAGAAACAACTTTTATCCCAAATGGTGAGGTTATGCTAAAGGAATCACATGCCGTCATATTAAAACCAAAAAATATTGCTATTTCTTTCAAAGAAAAAGAGGATCATTTTGTTTTGAAAACCGATGGAATTGTTGTGAAAGTTCAAAAATCTCCGTTTCAAATACAATATTATTACAACAACAAACTCTTAATTTCTGAAGCTCTAGGGTATGTAAAAAATGATAGTTTAGAGAAAATACATTTTAATATCAAATCTAACGAAGTAATGTACGGCGGAGGAGCTCGAGCATTAGGAATGAATCGAAGAGGACAAAGGCTAGAGTTGTACAACAAAGCCCATTACGGCTATGAAACCCACTCAGAATTAATGAATTATACTATGCCTATTGTGGTTTCTTCACAACGCTATATGCTTCATTTTG
>CBFHNG010000087.1:0-2616 GCA_965657165.1 Flavobacteriaceae bacterium | reverse complement strand
CAAGCTGAGTGGGACAAATTTGGATTGTGGCCTCTAACAATGAAAAATACTGAAACGGTAGAACGTGCCTATTCAATGGCATCTTACCCAGCAGAAGGACGCGAAATAATGCTCAATGTCCGTATTGCAACCCCACCATGGGATCGCTCAAAAAATGGATGGATGGATGTTAATCCAGGAGTAGCTTCATCTTATATATTTGCTCAAAAGCCAGGAGATAAAGTTACCATTTCTGGACCTTATGGAGAGTTCTTTATCAACGAAAGTGAATCAGAAATGCTTTATGTTGGTGGTGGAGCAGGAATGGCACCAATGCGTTCACATCTCTACCACTTATTCAAAACCTTAAAAACTGGACGTAAAGTAACCTATTGGTACGGAGGTCGATCAAAAAGAGAATTATTCTATTTAGATCATTTTAATCAATTAGAAAAAGAATTTCCTAATTTCAAATTCTATTTGGCACTTTCTGAGCCATTGGAAGAAGACAATTGGAAAGTCAAAGAAAATATAGATGCACCAGGAGATGGTTTTGTTGGATTTATTCACAATTGTGTCATCGATAATTATTTAAATCATCACGAAGCACCAGAAGACATAGAACTCTATTTCTGTGGACCTCCACTGATGAATAAAGCGGTTCAAAAAATGGGTGAGGACTTTGGAATTCCAGACGAACATATCCGATTTGATGATTTTGGAGGGTAAAAATTAATTATCTTTCTATTAACTAAAAAAGCTCAACAGAAATGTTGGGCTTTTTGTATTTTTGTAATATGTCAAAGCCACTCACAGAACAAGAACTTCATAACTTAGCAATGAACCATGTTGGTAAGGACTTAGAGGCTAGAGGATTTGAATTTGTGGCCATTAATAGTCAATTGAAAAAGCACCCACAATTTGTATGTATTGATAAAAACAACCAATATTTTTTTGTGATCGTCCGTGTGGTAAAATTACCAGAAAACCCTAACAATTATGACGTTGTTTGGATGGAAACATTCAATAAACATGCTTTCGAAAAAGATGCAAAAGTGTTATATGCCGGAGTAGCTGTAGGAAATCCCAACGGTGATGATCTACCAGTGTATCTCAATCAAGACTACTTGATGGAATATAATGGCATTCAAGTTATTGAAACCAATATGAACTAATTATAACAACATGAAAAAAATTATTTTATTTGTTTTTTTAGGACTGTTTTCTTGTACAAATAGCGTCAAACAGCAACGAAATTCTGGTGGTGTTTTTGGAACAACATATAGTATCATTTATGATAGCAATAAAGATTTTCAGGGGGAATTCGATCAGATTTTTAATGACATTAATCATTCAATGTCCATCTATATTCCCAACTCCATAATTTCCGAAGTCAATAAAAATAGAACTACAAAAATTGACATGCACTTCAAAACAGTTTTTGAAACCTCTAAACGAGTTTTTGATGAAACTAATGGTCGTTTTGACCCCACTATTGGGGCAGTTGTTAATGCATGGGATTTTGGTCCTGAGGGAAAAATTGAACAACTTGACAGTGTAAAAATAAAAAATCTAATGCAGTCTGTTGGGCTCAATAAAGTTTCTATAGAAGGGTTTCAAATCAAAAAGCCAAGTGCGACTAAACTTGATTTTAATGCCATTGCAAAAGGATATGGTGTTGATCAAATAGGGTATTTTTTAGAGTCTAAAAATGTTTCAAATTTTTTGATTGAAATTGGTGGAGAAATTGTTTGTAAAGGGATAAATTCTTCAAAAGGAGCGCCTTGGAAAATTGGTATACAAAACCCAAATACAGAGAGTGCTATTCCATATCTAAATAGTGTTGTCCTCAACAATGAGGCAATGGCCACATCAGGAACATATAGAAAATATAAAATTGATAAAAATGGACGGCGCTACACGCATATTATTGATGCTAAAACAGGTTATCCTAGCCGAACAAACATTTTGAGTATTTCTGTAATTGCTAATAATTGTATGACTGCTGATGCCTATGCAACAGCACTTCAGACTATGAATTTAGAAGAGTTGTCCAATTTTTTAAGCAATAACCCTGAATTGAAAGTTTATATCATTTTTGAGAACGAAAATAAAGAACTAGAACATAAGTCCTTTAATGGGTTTTAGTCTAACCAATGAGTGCAGCTTCCTTGTCTTTCAAAATACTTTTATAAATATGATTCCAAAGCATTAATCGGAATTCCAATGCTTGTTTTGCCGTATTAAGAACTTCATTCCATTTTTTAGTATCATTTCCACAAAGTGTTTCAACCATTTGCAACGAAATTGGGCCATGCTCGTCACCATCAATTTCTATGTGTCGTTGTAAATAATACAGTAGTTTACTGTAGCGATTGTCGTTTTCACTTGTTTTGGACTGTTGTATAATTTCTAAGAACATGTCCGGAATAACATCCTCTCTACCAAAGGTAAAAGCAGAAGCAATACAATGCGGTTTTTGAGTTTTAATCACATCAAAAGTAAAGTTGATGAACTTGCAAATTTCTGTATCAATACGTTGATTTTTCAAAGCTGTATTGATATCATTCCCTTGCGATAAGCTGTATAAAAATGCTTTAATACCCATAGTATCTGCCTGAATTTGATCCATGGCAT
>CBFHNG010000086.1:0-2676 GCA_965657165.1 Flavobacteriaceae bacterium | reverse complement strand
GCTGCAATTCATCATGGAAAGACCGTTCATTTTGCACCCAATTCGGGGGTATATTTTCTTTTCAGAAAAATTGAAGAAGAAATAGCATTTTTAATTTTGAATAAAAATGAAAAACCAGTTTCTGTCGATTTAAATCGTTTTAAAGAATTAAACTTCAATGGAAAGACATTTCAAAACGTTCTGACAAAAGAGGTTTTTATGTGGCAAGACACACTAAGATTACCAAAAAAAGGAAGTTATATTTTCAGTTTAATCCCTAAATAAATGCTCTTAAACCAAAACTATGTATTGTTATTTTCTTTAAGTATAAATATGCTTTGGGCATCTTGTTCTCCACTGGATTCCATAAAAACCTATTGGTTGAATCCTGCACAAAAAATTGAAGGAAACATTAAACGAATAGAAAAATTTCCGTCAAAATTTGTTACCCCCAGAAACGTAGATGTATGGTTTCCAAAGGAGTATGACAATACAAAAGAGTATAGCGTTTTGTACATGCACGATGGCCAAATGCTTTTTGACGCTGATAAAACGTGGAATGGCCAAGAATGGGGCGTTGATGAGCATATGTCAGCACTTCTAAAAACCTCTGAAATTAAAGAAACTATTATTGTTGGAATTTGGAATATATATTCAGAACGTAATGCAAATTATTTTCCTCAAAAAGTATTTGAAAATCTAGATAAAGAAAATAAAGAAGCCCTGCAACGTATGGCAAAAAAAAAGAATCAAGAAACATTTATTAATTCCGACGACTACCTCAAATTTATAGTAAACGAATTAAAGCCATACATTGATGCCAATTTTCCAACAAAAACATCTCCAAAAGATACTGCAATTATGGGTTCCAGTAGAGGAGGGTTAATCTCTCTTTATGCTATTTGCGAATACCCAGAAATTTTTGGAGCTGCAGCTTGTTTATCAACACATTGGATTGGCACCTATTCCAATACAGAGTCTAATCAAATTCCTTATGTGATTTTTGATTATTTAATGGATAATTTGCCTTCTCCAAAAAATCATAAAATTTACTTTGATTATGGAACAAAAACTTTGGATGCCCTCTATCTGCCTTATCAAGATTTAGTAACTACTGCACTTGAATATAAATTATATGATGATGAGTCCATGGTAAATCTGAAATTTGATGGACATGAACATGCTGAAAAATTTTGGAATAAAAGATTGGCTACACCCCTCACCTTTTTACTCAAAACAACTTATGAATAAATTATTATACTTTCTGTTTTGCATCTCTTTTAGTACTGTTTTAGCTCAAAATTCTGAGCGGATTTATAAAAGCGTGGAGTTTATAGAACAACAAAGGTTAAACATAAAAGTTAGCGACGGTATTTATAAAATTATACCCTACACCAAAAATATTATAGAAACTACATTTATCCCAACTGGTGAGATTGAAAAAAAAGCGTCTCATGCTGTTGTGTTAAAACCAAAACAAATTGATATTACTTTTGAAGAGAAGGTAGATCATTTTGTTTTACAAACCGATGGTATTCTAGTCAAGGTTCAAAAATCACCGTTTCAAATTAAATATTACCACAACAATAAACTAATAATTTCAGAAGCTCAAGGTTATATAAAAAACGACAGTTTAGAGGGGATTGATTTCAACATTAAATCAAATGAAGTTTTATATGGTGGAGGCGCAAGAGTTTTAGGAATGAACCGAAGAGGAAATAGACTCAAGCTATACAACAAAGCACATTACGGCTATGAAACGCATTCTAAGCTCATGAATTACACGATACCCATCGTGATGTCCTCTGAAAAATATCTTTTACATTTCGATAATGCACCAATTGGTTTTTTGGACCTAGATAGCAAGCAAACTAATCGCTTGACTTACGAAACAATTTCAGGGCGAAAGACTTACCAAATTATTGCGGCGACAACGTGGCCTGAACTAATCAATCAGTACACAAATTTGACAGGAAAGCAACCCATGCCTCCGCGCTGGGCGCTTGGTAATTTTGCAAGTCGTTTTGGTTATCATTCACAAGAAGAGGTGGAAAAGACAATCAATAAGTATATAGATTTAAACATCCCCGTTGATGCTGTGATTTTAGATCTCTACTGGTTTGGTAAAACCATTACTGGAACAATGGGGAATTTAGAAGTTTACAGAGATTCTTTTCCAGATTTTGAAGGCATGATATCTAGACTTAAAGCCAAAGGTGTCAAAACAATTACAATAACAGAGCCATTTGTTTTAACGACCTCAAATCGTTGGAATGAAGCAGTAGAGCAACAAGTGTTGGCAACAGATTCATTGGGCAAGCCCTTTACTTACGATTTTTACTTTGGAAACACTGGATTGATAGACATCTACAACCCAAAAGGTTCATCATGGTTTTGGTCTATATACAAGGGTTTACGAGCAAAAGGTGTCGTTGGAGTTTGGGGGGACCTAGGAGAACCTGAGGTTCACCCAACAGCCTTACAACATTACAACACATCTGCCGATGAAGTTCATAATATTTATGGGCATGATTGGGCGGGTTTGATTTATAGTGGATATAAAAAAGATTTTCCTAAAGAACGACCATTTATTCTTATGCGAGCTGGATACTCTGGATCTCAACGTTATGGGCTAATTCCCTGGTCAGGAGATGTCAATAGAACATGGGGTGGCCTGCAATCTCAGACTGAAATTGC
>CBFHNG010000085.1:0-2678 GCA_965657165.1 Flavobacteriaceae bacterium | reverse complement strand
TATAGTGTTTAGGATGATACTTTCCCATCTGTTATGGTGATTTTTCTATCGGCCATTTTTGCTAATTCTTTGTTGTGAGTAACCAAAACAAATGTATATCCAAAAGTATCTCTTAATTTAAAAAACAATTGATGTAATTGTTCGGCAGAAGTACTATCTAAATTCCCTGAGGGTTCATCGGCCAGAACAACAAGGGGGTCGTTGATGAGTGCACGAGCTACGGCCACACGCTGTTGTTCGCCTCCCGAAAGTTCATTTGGTTTGTGGTTTAGACGGTGGCTCAATCCAAGAAAATCTAAAAGTGTTTTTGCTTTTTCTATAGCTTTTTGCTCTGAAGTCCCTTTGATAAAAGCTGGAAGACATACATTTTCTATAGCTGTAAATTCTGGAAGAAGTTGATGAAATTGAAAAATAAATCCTAAATTTTCATTTCTAAATTTAGCCAATTCTTTTTCATTCAATGTCTTGACGTCTATTTTGTTTATTACTAGAGAAGAATTTTCTACTTTTGATGGATGATCAAGTGTACCTAAAATTTGTAGTAAAGTTGTTTTTCCAGCGCCAGAAGCTCCAACAATAGAAATAATTTCACTTTTTTTTACATCTAAATTAATTCCTTTTAAAACATGAAGGTTATCGTAATATTTATGAATGTTAATGGCTTGAATCATAATTGTAAATTTAAAGTATACAAAGCTGATGTGCAATCATATTTTGATTTTTTAAAGCTAACTTTTCATTAACTTTGATTTATTAAATTTAAAACAATGAAAAAAGCGGTGTTTTGTGGTGGGTGTTTTTGGTGTACCGAGGCAGTTTTTAAGCGTTTAAAAGGCGTTTTTAGTGTACAATCTGGATATACAGGAGGATTTATTAAAAATCCTGCTTATCGCGAGGTTTGCGAAGGTCGTACTGGTCATGTAGAAGGCATAATAATCGAATATGACACTTCAGAAATTCAATACCAAGCACTTTTGGAAGTGTTCTTTGCCACGCACAATCCAACTACATTAAACCGTCAAGGCTATGATGTGGGTTCACAATACCGTTCAGCAATTTTTTACACCGATGAATCTCAAAAAGAAACGGCTCAAAAATATATGGAATTTTTAGAAGAATCTAAAGTCTTCAAAAATCCAATTGTAACTACCATGGAGCCTCTAGATGTATTTTATAAAGCAGAGGAGGAGCATCACAATTATTACGATCAAAATTCAGAGCAATCCTATTGTCAGTTTGTGATTTTACCTAAAATAAAAACTTTAAATCAACGTTTTAAAAGCAAGTTGAAAACAAAAGAATGAATTGGAAAAAATTAAATAAACAACATAAACTTGTACTAGGATTAATTTTTGATTTACTAGGCTATGTTTCTTTTGTTTTTCCTCCTTTTGATTTTGTTTGGGCACCACTTTCAGGGTATTTAATGACTAAGCTTTACGAAGGTAAAAAGGGGAAAATAGCGGGTATATTTGTTTTTATTGAAGAAGCACTTCCTTTTTTGGATATCGTTCCCACCTTCACCATTATGTGGATGTATACCTTTTGGAATCAATCGTCTAAAAATCCTATGGAATAACTTCTACTTATCAAGAAATCGGCCAAGGCCAAATCTTCTAAGCATTTTCTTCTCGAAGTTCCAGAAGAATTCAAATTGTCCTAAAAGCCATCCCCAAAACACTAACAGGATTTGATAAAATATTAAACTAACCGCACAAAAAATAAACCAATACAAC
Organism: Flavobacteriaceae bacterium; assembly: GCA_965657165.1. Lineage (GTDB taxonomy): Bacteria > Bacteroidota > Bacteroidia > Flavobacteriales > Flavobacteriaceae > UBA3537. Next base: position 942 of record CBFHNG010000085.1, on the reverse strand, counting down.
ACTGGTCCAAGATTTTCTCTAGAGACCCCTAATAATTTAATTATGGGTCGTCCAACAAAAACGGATGATGATCCGGTGATGGCAAAAACAATAAAAATACGAATGAGTTCCCAACGCGCATTGACCACCCATTTATGCTGTAATTTTTTTATAAAAAACACACATAGCTGAAGTATTGAAAACCCAAATACAATAGTCATAAGGAGTTGCAACAAAAAGTGATCTTTAAAAATTTTAATTGCAAATCTGTAACCAAAAAAAAAGGAAATTATCATTCCTAAAAAAGGGTAGAGGAATTGCCAATTTTTAGTGATTTCCCAACTTTGTTTAAAAGTTCTAATGCGGTTTTTCATGCCCGCAAATATAATACTTTATGAAGCTATTTTTCTTTATTTTTTGTTAAACAGCTTTCCAAGTATTCCTCCAAGACCACTGTTGCTTTTTCCAAGAACAGCTCCTGCTACATCATCAATGACAGAGCCATCGTTATCAGCGTCTAAAATAGATTCAATAAAGCTTTGTTTTTCGTTATGAAAATTTCCACCAATAAGACCTCCTAACATATTTGTTAGACCATTGGCATCATTTATAGATGATTGGCGTTGTTGTTTACCTAAAAGTCCCATAACAACTGGAGCGGCCATTTTAAGAATTTTTCCAACTGATGACGCATCGACCCCAGATTGTTTACTGAGTGCATTTTGAATATTTTGTTGTCGATTTCCAAAAACGTGTCCTAGAATTTTACCACCATCTTGCTCAACAGCACTTGAATTTGATCCCGAAAATACTGCTCCCAAATTATCTAAAATACTCCCATCGTGTTTTTTACTTAAAGCCCCCAAAAGACCTGAAGCACCTTTTGGTGTAGCCGCATTGCGTTGCATGGCTTGCATAAGTACAGGCATGGCCATGTTTAATAAATTACTTGTATTTGATTTT
>CBFHNG010000084.1:0-2710 GCA_965657165.1 Flavobacteriaceae bacterium | reverse complement strand
CTCAGGTTAAATTCGAGGCAAAAACAAGTAAAACACAGCTTGGAGTGAATGAACGATTGCGTATTGACTTCACCATGAATGAAGACGGTGATAACTTTATACCTCCAAGTTTTGAGAATTTTAAGGTCGTTGGTGGGCCAAGTCAATCCATTAACAATTCTTGGGTTAATGGCGTACGTTCTTTTTCAAAAAGCTATACCTACTTCTTGGCTCCCAAAAAAAGAGGAGTCTTTACAATTGGGCAATCAAGCATTGAAATTGATGGTATTACATACAAAACTTCTCCAATAAAAATTAAAGTCACTGCTGCTGTTGATATTCCAAAAGATCCAAACGATCCAAATTATATTGCTTCAGAAAGCATCCATTTAGTGGCTGAGGTTTCAACAACAAATCCCTATTTAAATGAGCCTGTTGGTGTTATTTATAAACTTTATGTTGCAGAAAACACGGGAGTCAGAAATTGGTCTGAACTGGACAGCCCTAGGTATAACGATTTTTGGAGTCAAAACATTGAAGTTAAAAGGCAAAATGTTAAAGAGGGTAAATATAAAGGAGAAAACTACCGTTATGTTGTTTTAAAGAAGACAGTACTTTACCCTCAAAAAACAGGAAAATTAAGTATTGAACCACTCACCTTAGACGTTAGTGTTGAGGTGCCCTCAAAAAGAAGAGATGTTTTTGGTCGTTTGATGATGACCACTACAAATCGGACTGTTACTGCCGGAAAAAGAACAATTGATGTCAAACCATTGCCAAGTAATGGAAAACCAAACGATTTTTCTGGAGCTGTTGGAAGCTTTGAGTTTAATATAACTTCAAATAAAAACACATTGAAAGCAACAGAAGCTTTTGATTTAAAACTTGAAATCTCTGGAAAAGGAAATTTAAAATTATTTAAACTTCCAAAACCTAATCTTCCAAGCGCTCTTGAAGTCTATGAACCAGAGCATTCCGAAAAAGTTTCTACCAGTCTATCTGGAATGAGAGGGAGTATTTCAGACACATATACTATTGTGCCAAATGCACAAGGGCGATATCCAATTCCAACGGTTTCCTTTTCCTATTTTGATCTCAATACAGAAACCTATAAAACACTTACCTCTAATGAACTGGTAGTGTCTGTAACTGAAGGTCCTGGGCTTAACTCTAATGAAAATACCGCTTCAGAAGAAGTGCAAAAAACCAATGTAACCACTTTATCAAAACAATTCTCTTCATTCAAATCTAATGGCGATTTAAAGCCAATAACTGAAACAAAATTTTATAATACGTCTTTGTTTTGGTGGTTGTTTTTAGGTCCTTTGCTATTGATTCCTTTGGTTATTGTTATCACTCAAAAACAAGGAAAAAGGGCTTTAGATGTAGAAGGGAATAAAATACGAAAAACGAACAAGCTGGCACGAAAATATCTAAGTTCTTCAAAAAAAGCAATTGGAGAAAAGGAAACATTTTATGTAGCTTTAGAACGGGCTTTACACAACTATCTTAAATCTAGATTAAAAATAGAAACTAGTGATTTTAGCAAAGAAAAAATTGACCACCTTTTAACTAAAAAAGAGGTTCAAAGAGAAACAATCTCTCAATTTTTAGGCGTTCTAAAATCTTGTGAGCTTGCGCGATATACCCCGCTAGGCGTTGCAGATATGGAGCATGATTATCAAAAAGCCGTTGAAACCATAAACACACTTGACAAACAACTAAAATAGCATGAAAAATATAATTATTCTTTTCTTTTGGTTGATTGGATCTCTTGGGTATTCCCAAGATAATTTGCAGTTTGATCAAGCTAACTCACTATACAACAATGGAAAGTATGACGCTGCAATTTCAGCTTATGAAAACATTCTAGAAAAAAATATGCACTCTAGTGCGTTGTATTTCAATATGGCTAATTGTTATTATAAATTGAACAAAATTGCTCCTAGTGTATATTATTATGAGAAAGCGTTAAAGTTATCCCCCAACGATAAAGACGTTCAAAACAACTTGAGTTTTGCACAACAAATGACCATCGATAAATTTGATACAATTCCTGAGTTAGGAACATCTAAACTTTATAAAAAAACAGCACAAATATTTAGTCTTAACGGGTGGGCAATCTTATGTATTTTGCTCATGTGTGTGGGGGTTGGGTTTTTTATTGCGTATTTCCTTTCTTACAATACAAAAACAAAAAGGTTCTTTTTTATAATGGGGGTCATATCTGTACTAATTCTCATTATATCTTTTGTTTTACTGAACAAAAAAATAGACTTAGACAATGAGCGTTATGGCATCATTTACCCACAAGAAATTAGTGTAAAAACGGAGCCGAATCTAAGAAGTGAAACTGCTTTTGTTTTGCACGAAGGAACAAAAGTACAAATAATAGAATCATACAAAAATAACTGGTTAAAAATTAAACTTATAGACGGAAATATTGGATGGATTTCCAACAATTCTATCAAAGAATTCTAATTTACTTACTATGATATAAAACATTATATTTTCTTTACATACATTTTTTAAGCCCTAAACTAAATTCCATGAAAAACACAAACAACCTATTCTCAAACCTTAAAGGTGACGCCTTTGGCGGTATCACTGCAGGAATCGTAGCATTGCCACTGGCGCTAGCCTTTGGCGTATCTTCTGGTCTTGGCCCAAGTGCTGGACTTTATGGTGCTATTTTTATAAGTTTTTTTGCTGCACTTTTTGGTGGAACAAA
>CBFHNG010000083.1:0-3226 GCA_965657165.1 Flavobacteriaceae bacterium | reverse complement strand
CATAGAAATTGTAATTTTAGACATGGAATGTTAAATTTGTGAAATAAGGTATTGAATTTGTAAATGAGCAAAATCGAAAATATTGTCCAAACAATTGAAGAAAAAATAGATAAAATTATAGTTCAGCTTGGCCAATTGAAAGAAGAAAATAATGCTCTAAAAAATGAGATTGAAACATTAAAATCTCAAAATAAAGATCAACTTCAACAGCTTGAAGACAATCAAGCAGAGTTTGATTCATTAAAAATTGCAAGTTCGATGCTAGGCAGTAACGAAGATAAAAGAGCTTCAAAACTCAAAATAAATGCTTTGATTAGAGAGATAAACGATTGCATTGCAAGTTTATCAGATTAAATAATAACTTATGAGTGAGTCATTAAAAATTAAATTATCGATTGCTAATAGGGTTTACCCTTTGACAATTGCGCCGAATCAAGAAGAAGGTTTGCGATTGGCCGCTCAAAAGATAGATGCAACTGTTAAGAAGTTTGAACAAAGTTATTCTGTTCAGGACAAACAAGATGTTTTGGCCATGTGTGCCTTGCAATTTGCCGCTGAAACAGAGCAAACAAAAATTAATAAAAACAGTTTAAGTGAAACACTAGAACAACGTCTAATGGAGTTGGATGAGCGCCTAGAACAACACTTAAACACCAACGTTCTTTAAAATATATAATACATACTGCCTGTATTGGTCAATTTTTTGATAAACTCAACGAGAATTCTATAAATGGAGTCCGTTTAAGTTGTAAAAGCATGCTGCCTTGTCGCAGACCCTTGATCAGCTTTTCAGCTCTAAATCCTGTTTAAAAGGAGTTTATACAAAACCCAGATCTCTACAGGCTTTTTTTTTAATCAATACCACAACAAATGGATCAAAATATCATATTTATAGGTGCGGGCGCTGCTCTATTAGGGCTAATATTAGGACTTATAATTTCTAAAATAAGAGAGAAAAATAATGCTTCTCAGATTATAAGAAAAGCAAAACGATCGGCTAAAGACATTATTTCAAAAGCAAAATCTGAAGGCGATAACATCAAGAAAAATAAAATATTTCAAGCTAAAGAACGTTTTTTAGAGCTTAAATCTGAGCATGAAAAAGTGATTTTATCGAGAGACAAAAAAATGGCAGAAGCCGAAAAAAGAACTCGTGATAAAGAATCACAAGTTTCTTCTGAACTCTCAAAAAATAAAAAACTAAATCACGAACTTGAAGTTAAGAAAAAAGACTACGATCAGAGAATATCTGTTATAGAAAAACGACAAGAAGAACTTGACAAAATGCACAAAAACCAAGTGCAACAATTGGAAGTAATTTCTGGACTTTCTGCCGAAGAAGCCAAATCTCAATTGGTGGAATCTTTAAAATCTGAAGCTAAAAATGATGTGATGGCCTATGTTCAAGACAAAATGGAAGAAGCCAAATTGACTGCAGAACAAGATGCCAAGAAGATTATCATCAACACCATTCAACGTATTGGAACAGAAGAGGCTATAGACAATTGTGTTTCTGTTTTTAATATTGAATCTGATGATATGAAAGGACGAATCATTGGTAGAGAGGGGCGAAATATTAGAGCGCTTGAAGCCGCAACTGGTGTCGAAATTATTGTGGATGACACGCCAGAAGCCATTATTTTGTCATGTTTTGATTCTGTACGCCGAGAAATTGCTCGACTTTCTTTGCACAAACTCGTTACCGATGGACGAATACACCCTGCACGAATTGAAGAAATTGTTCGTAAAACTGAAAAACAAATTGGACGAGAAATCATTGAGGTTGGTAAACGTACAGTTATTGATTTAGGTATTCATGGTTTACACCCTGAGTTGATTAAAACTGTAGGGCGAATGAAATACCGTTCTTCGTATGGTCAAAATCTACTGCAACACTCCAGAGAAGTGGCCAAACTTTGTGGTATTATGGCTGCAGAATTAGGGATTAACCCAAAACTTGCTAAACGTGCAGGACTATTGCACGATATTGGCAAAGTCCCTGATTCTGAAACTGATATGGAAACACCACATGCCATTTTAGGAATGCAATGGGCCGAAAAATATGGCGAAAAAGCAGAAGTCTGCAATGCTATTGGAGCCCACCACGATGAAATTGAAATGAAGTTTTTACTCTCACCAATTGTTCAAGTGTGTGATGCCATTTCTGGTGCTAGGCCAGGGGCTAGGCGACAAGTTTTGGATTCCTATATCCAACGTTTAAAAGATTTAGAAGAAGTTGCTTTTAGTTTTAAAGGGGTTCAAAAAGCCTACGCCATACAAGCGGGTAGAGAATTGCGAGTCATTGTTGAAAGTGAAAAAGTTGATGATAATAACGCAAGCCGATTATCGTTTGAGATTTCTCAAAAAATTCAAACGGATATGACTTACCCTGGACAGGTTAAAGTTACTGTTATTCGTGAAACACGAGCAGTGAATATTGCTAAATAATTTTATTAATTAAACTAGTGAAAAAGCAGCTTTTTTTTTAAGAAAGTTGCTTTTTTTGTGTCCTTGGATGAAATGAAGTTATAACGTCTTTTAAATGGCTTTTATCCACGTGCATATATATTTCTGTAGTGGTAATGCTTTCGTGTCCAAGCATCACTTGAATCGCCCGTAAATCGGCGCCATTTTCCAAAAGGTGAGTGGCAAATGAGTGGCGAAAGGTGTGGGGGGAAATGGATTTTTGAATTCCAGCTTTTTGAGTAAACGTCTTAACGATGGTAAAGATCATCGCTCGGGTAAGTTGTTTTCCTCTTTGATTTAAAAAAAGAGTGTCCATATGCTGTGGATCAATCGTTAGAGACCTCCTTGCATGGTTTTTATACAAATTGATAAATTTTTGCGTCTGTTTTCCAATAGGAACAAAACGCTGTTTGTTGCCTTTTCCTGTGACTTTGATAAACCCTTCATCAAAAAACAAATCGGAGAGTTTTAAATTGGTCAGTTCACTTACACGCAAACCACAACTGTATAAGGTTTCAATAATAGCCCTGTTGCGTTCTCCAAGCGGTGTGCTTAAATCAATAGCCGCCACAATCTTGTCTATTTCCTTAACCGAAAGTGTATCGGGGAGTTTACGGCCAATTTTGGGTGCTTCAATCTGTTCTAGAGGGTTATCCGTTCTGTAGTTTTCAAAAATAAGATAATCGAAAAAACTCCTTAAACCAGAAATAACTCGCGATTGTGTACGCGCATTGACTGTTTTGGCCAATTCATATAAAAA
>CBFHNG010000082.1:0-3254 GCA_965657165.1 Flavobacteriaceae bacterium | reverse complement strand
ACTGAACTTTTTGGTAAATCAAAAATTCGTCTTAGACCCTCATATTTTCCATTTACAGAACCAAGCGCTGAAGTGGATGTGTACTGGGGGTTAGAAACTGAAACTGATTATAAAATGACAAAAGGAACTGGTTGGCTTGAAATTATGGGATGTGGAATGGTAGATCCAAATGTTCTTGAAAATTGTGGAATTGACTCCAAAGAATATACTGGATTTGCTTTTGGAATGGGGATAGATCGTATTGCTTTGTTGCTGCATCAAATCAATGATATTCGCTTATTAAGCGAAAATGACTTACGCTTTTTGGAGCAATTTAAAAGCACTCTATAGCACCCCCAATAAAATACTAATTAGTCTAAATTTTCAGTTAATTTCTTAAGTGCTTGTTTGGGGTTCTTGTTGTTATATAGCACCCCATATACCATGTCAATAATTGGAGTTCTTGCAGAATTTTCAGGGTTTTGATTAATTTTATAAGCACTTTTGGTCGCATAATAACCTTCTGCAATCATATTCATCTCCATTTGTGCAGACTTCACAGTATAGCCTTTACCAATCATATTGCCAAACATTCTATTTCTAGAAAATGTAGAATACCCTGTGACCAACAAATCACCTAAATAGACCGTTTCGTTGATTTTTCGTTTCATCTTGTAGACTTTCTTTATAAAACGCTTCATTTCGCGAATAGCGTTGCTCATCAAAACACTTTGAAAATTATCGCCATACCCCAATCCATGAGCAATTCCTGCTGCAATAGCGTAAATATTTTTCAACATGGCTGCATACTCTGCTCCTACAACATCATCATGAATTTTTGTGTTTATATAATGACTAGAAATTTGATTTGCTATGGCCTTTGCTGTAGCTTTATTTATACAGGCAATGGTTAAATATGAAAGTCGCTCTAATGCCACCTCTTCGGCATGGCATGGCCCCACTAAAACCGCAATTTGATCGAAAGGGACTTCTAGCTGTTGATGAAAATGCTCTCCAACCAAAAGCCCTGTTTCTGGAACTATTCCTTTTACGGCAGATAAAATAATTTTATCTGAAATATTGACATTTAACACTTGGAGTTGCTCGTAAATAAATGCTGATGGAATCGCAAAGACTAACACATCTGCTGAACACGCTACTTTATTAATATCATCACTCAATACAAGTCGGTTGACATCAAACTCAACCGAACTTAAATAAGATGGGTTGTGTTGCTCTTTTTTTATGTACTCAATTGTTTGTGATTTACGTATATACCAACCTACAGACTCTGTTTTTTCACACAACATTTTTACAATTGCTGTTGCCCAACTGCCGCTTCCAAAGACTGCATATTTTAATTTTGACGCCATTTTCTAAAATTTATCTGAACAAAAGTACTAAAAAATTAATGCTTATAATCTACTCAATATCAGTAACATACTCTTTTGGCACGTATTTTGAAACTACATAAATAATTTAAAACTGATACATGATGAAATCGCTAAAACTTTATTTTCTGTCCTTTTTTTCTCTATTGCTTTTCTGGTCTTGTGAAAGAGACGAACTTCATGTACCCGAAAATAACAATAACAACATTTCACTTGAGCAACTCTTAAGAACCTATGAGCTTTGGTATGTAGATCTCAATAGTACTAGTGGTAATGGTCAAACGGCATTTGTTGAAATGGCATTTACACTATCATTTTTAAATGGAAATTTATATGCAAACAATAATTTGGTTGGTTTTGGAGAGCAAGGAAATGGCTATGGAATTTCTGTTGGCGAATATGAAACTGGTGGGATTATTTTGGATATTTATCATGATGTCGATGGGCATCAACGTTTTGAAGTATATCAGGAGAGTGCAAGCTCAATTGAACTCTATAATCCGTCCAATAACACATCGTACTTTTTAGACGGATATCAACGGAACGAGTTTGACTACGATGAAGTGTTTTTTGAAAATGTGGACTATTTTCTTCAAGAATACAAAACTTGGGAAAAAACACTTACAAGTTCAGAGGGCAATGAAACTAATTTTGATAGTGAAAATTATCTGTATTTTTTCAATGACAACAACAACAATTTATTCAAAAGTTCGGAAGACGAAAATGTTGGTAATGTCGATAATATTTATTGGGATTATTCAGGAGACTATGCTGTGGAGCCTATTTCTGGTGGTGTTAATACAAAAAAACTAACTTTAGACTATGATTTCTATGATGACGACCATTTTGAGTTATCAGTAATAAATGACGAATTGATAAGACTATACCATTCATATTCTGGAAAAACTTACGAATTTCGTGGCGTCAATAATATTGTATTTATGAGAACACAAGAAAACGGGAAAGCAGGTGAGAGCTCTATGAAAGTTCGTCCACAAAAAACAAAAAGAAAAGAGAATTTGCGCGCTAAAATGCGCTCCAAAACAACAACCTATTTTTCTAAGCTGTAAATTTTTGAGAAATGGTTTCTAAAAAGCGGTTTTCATAGTCCTCTTTTCCATCCCAATTATTGTAATCTGGTTTGATGATGTTTTCTATAAAATCTGAAATCTCTTCAAAAGAATCCATTGTTGTTAATTGAGACATCACACGGTCGTAATCTTCATTATTGTTTTCAAACAAATGATTTACAAAGGCAAGTCGATCGTTGAGTCCAATTTGAAAACCTGAGGTTTTAAGTTGGTCATTTAAAGATGTTTTTGGTGGAGATGGTGATTCTTTGTCTTTTGCAACAGCAGCCTCTATAACTTCGTCTTCGGCTGGTGCAAATATCGGAAGCTGATTGTAATTTGGTGTTAAAGCTGATAAATCTTCTTCTATTTGTTCAGGTGCTTGTGATTCATTTAATTCATCAACTAAATCATCAACAGCCGCGGTTTCTTGAGGCATTTGAGCAACAATGTCTTTAATTTTTTCTATTGCAGGCTCCATTATGGCTTCCTGTTCGTTATTGTCAATGTTGACATAAACTTTCTCATCAACCTCAACAGAATCCGTTAGTTTGTTGTTAAAAGCGCCTTCAAGTGCGTCAAAAAAAGAAGCGCTCGTATCAATATTTTCTGGTAGATTACCTTTAAAATGCTCTTCTAGAAATTTTAGAATAGAGATCTTTTGATACAACTTTGCGATTTCTTCATGCATTTTTGATAGATCTTCTTTGCCTGTTAATTTTAACACCCTATGTGCTATACTTATAAGTTCAGACTCCAGTTTCTTTTTCATTACAAAACAAAATTAATACGTTGAAATAAGTTTTAGTGTTAT
>CBFHNG010000081.1:1341-3524 GCA_965657165.1 Flavobacteriaceae bacterium | reverse complement strand
TTTATTGAAAAGTATCAACAAAATATTTTCGTTTTTTTATAGTTAAAACTAAGTATGCACAGGTTTTTGATTTCTGTAATTTTATTTTCATCATCTTATGTTTTGGCACAAGACTCAAAGCGTTTGTACCAAACTAAAAAAATTGCGACAAATAAAACCATTGTTTTAGATAGTCTGAGTATCAATCCTTCCTATTTTAAAATTACAGATTCCAATGGAGTTTCTGTTGATACAGCTTCTTATTTTATAGATTTTAAGAAAGCAGTTTTAAACTTCAAAAATATGCTACCACAGACAGATTCAATTGAAGTTACTTATTTAAAATATCCTGAATTTTTAACCAAAACTTACAAGCAAATTGATGCTTCAGTCATTGTAAATTCAACGGGGACTTTGGATAAATTGTATCAAATATCAGAATCCAATCCTCCACAAGAAACAGTTCCTTTTGACGGCCTAACGACTTCTGGTAGTATTTCGAGAGGCGTTACTATTGGTAATAATCAAAATTCTGTTTTAAATAGTGAGTTAGATTTACAGATTAGTGGAAAAATCAGCGAGAAAGTAACACTTAGAGCATCAATTCAAGATGCCAATATTCCTCTGCAACAGAGTGGGTATTCCCAACGTTTAGATGAGTTTGATCAGGTATTTATTGAAGCTTTTACAGATCAATGGGCATTACGTGCTGGAGATATAGATCTGGAAAATTACCGCTCTTATTTTGCTGAATTTTCAAAACGAGTGCAAGGGCTTTCTGTAAGCTCTGTTTTTCAACACAATACATCAAAAACAACATCATATGCTTCTGGCGCATTGGTGCGAGGGCAGTTTACAACAAGTCAATTTATTGCTCAAGAAGGGAATCAAGGGCCGTACAAACTTAAAGGACCAAATAATGAGTTGTTTGTATTGGTTGTTTCTGGAAGTGAAACAGTATATGTCAATGGCATTGCTTTGGAACGCGGTGCGACTAAAGATTATATTATTGATTATAATGCTGGGGAAATCATTTTTAATCCAACATATCCCATTACTTCTGAAATGCGAATTACTGTCGACTACCAGTACAGCGAACGCAACTACACAAGATTTGTAGGTTATGCTGCCGCTCAATATGACTCAGAAAAATTAAAATTTGGGGTATCATTTTACAATGAAAATGATTTAAAAAATCAGTCATTACAACAAAACTTGAATGCCAATCAGACAGAAATATTGTCCAATGCTGGAGATGACAAATCACTTATGACTGCACCATCTGCAGTACCAGCAGAGTTTAGTGAAAACAGAATTTTATACAAAAAGGAAATTATTGATGGCGAAGAAATTTTTATATTTTCTAACAATTCAGAAGACAGTTTATATCAAGTTAACTTTTTGTTTGTAGGAGAACAACAAGGGAATTATACGTTATCAAATTCAACGGCAATTTCAAATATTTATAGCTATGTATCGCCCATATCTGGTCAAATGCAAGGAAGTTATGAGCCAATTGTACAGCTTGTTGCACCAGTTAAACTACAACTTGCAGTTTTAAACGGAGCATATATTCCAAATGAAAAAACGACTGTAGATTTTGAGTTGGCAGCAAGTCAAAATGATCTTAATACATTTTCGGGTATTTCAGACGATGACAATGATGGTTTTGCAGCACGACTGGCTGTAAAACAAAAGGTTTTTAAATTTAATAAGTGGAACATTAATGTGGATTCTGAAATGGATTATATTCACAAAGATTTTAGAAATTTAGAAGGACTTTATAATCCAGAATTTAATAGAGATTGGAATTTAGATCAACCGACAAGTAACCAGGTTGTTTCGGATTTTGGCGATCAGCTTTTTGTGAATGCTGGAGTTTCTTTTTATAATACAGATTTAAATCAAATTAATTATCAATATCAGCATCTGAATTTTTCAAAGGATTTTAATGGAAATCGCCATATTTTAAATTCAAATATACGTCTAAAGAATTTTGAGTTTCGAACAAATTCTAGTGTTCTAACTACAAACGGTTCGCGATCAACGTCAACTTTTTTTCGTTCTTTATCTCAACTCAAATACGATGCTGGAGTGTTTTGGCCAGGAGTTAAATTTTCTACAGAACAAAATAAAATCACTAAACTTCCATCAGAAGACTTAGACCTTCAAAGTCAAAAATTTAGTACCTACGAAACGTTTAT
>CBFHNG010000081.1:0-1241 GCA_965657165.1 Flavobacteriaceae bacterium | reverse complement strand
CAAAATAAAATCACTAAACTTCCATCAGAAGACTTAGACCTTCAAAGTCAAAAATTTAGTACCTACGAAACGTTTATAGGCGTTGGAGATTCAACAAAAGTTTTTATGAAAGTAGGGTATATCAAACGGCATAATGATAGTGTGCAAAATAACACTTTGAATCGTGTTAATTCGTCTGACACCTATTATTCAAATACGCAAATGATTCGAAATGAATCTACAAATTTGAGTTTGTATGCAAATTATAGAGTTTTTAAGCCTGAAGATGAAAATAAATCAATTCAAAAAATTCTTAACTCAAGATTGTTTTATGATCAAAAGTTGGCCAAAAATCTAGTCCAATGGCAAACTGTTTATGAGACAAGTTCAGGCCAACTCCCACAACAAGATTTTACTTATGTAGAAGTTGAGCCAGGGCAAGGAAGCTTTGTATGGTTTGATTATAATGGCAACGGCATTCAGGAACTAGAAGAATTTGAAGTTGCACAATTTCAGGATCAAGCAACGTATATTCGAGTGCTTTTGCCAAATCAAGTTTATATTCGAACGCATCAGAACCGCTTGAGTCAATCGTTGATAATTGATCCTATTCAGTGGAGTGGATCTTCAAATAAGGCAAAACGTTTTTGGTCTCATTTTTATAATCAAACCACATTTTTAATTGACAGAAAACAACAAAATGATGGGCAAAACATAAATTTAAATCCATTTCAATCGGGCTCAGAAAATCAACTTGCATTGCAGTCCAATTTTAGAAATCAATTGTTTTTTAATAGAGGCAGACAACACTATACTGTGTCCTATAGTTTTTCGGGTTCAGAGTTGAAGAATGTTTTATCTTTTGGCTCTATTGCCCAAAAAAGCTATGCGCATCAATTGAATTTTACGCATAAAATTCAGCAACAATGGCTTTTAAATTTTCAATTTAACGTTGATAACAATAAATCTGAAAGTGAAAATTATTCTTCTAAAAATTTTGAGTTAGATCAAATTTTAATAAACCCGAAGATTTCATATTTATTAGATGATAATAAACGTTTTGATGTTTTTTATCAGTTTCAACAAAAAGAAAATTTAATTAATGATAATGAATATTTGAAGCAGCATAAACTTGGGGTTTCTGCTGTTATGAATCAAAACACAAGTTCTTCTATTTCAGCAGAATTTAACTATTTTTCAAATGCTTTTGAGGGTAATGCAAACACGCCTGTTGCCTACCAAATGATGGAAGGTTTACAGCC
>CBFHNG010000080.1:0-3546 GCA_965657165.1 Flavobacteriaceae bacterium | reverse complement strand
TTAATCACTAACACATCTAAATTTTGAAGTTTTTCAATTTCTTCTTTTGCAATAGTTTTTGCATCGGTGATATAGGCAAAATTTTCCACTCTAAAACCAAAAACAGGAAGTTTATGATGATAAACTTCAACAGGCGTTATTTTTTTGTCTTCAATAAAAAATGATTGGTTTTCAATGGGGTGTGTGTCAAGAGTTAGCACACCAGGATATTTATTATTTGTTTCAAAAATATATTCAAACCGTTTTTTTAAAGCCTCAAGGACTCTCTTGTGAGCATAAACAGGTATATCGCCCTGACGAAAATAAAAAGGCCGCAAATCATCCAATCCAGCTGTATGATCGCTGTGCTCGTGGGTAAATAAAACAGCATCAATCTTGGTACAATTTGTCCTAAGTAATTGTTGTCTGAAATCTGGACCACAATCAATTAAAATCGTAAAATCTTCCCATTCTAAGAGAACAGAAACTCGCAAACGTTTGTCTTTTGGATTTGTACTCAAACATACAGGATGTTGACTTCCAATTATGGGAATTCCTTGCGATGTACCTGTTCCTAAGAAAGTAACTTTCAAAACTGTATGAATTTTTTACAAAAATAGAGTATTTTTTTTTGTCACTTTGACTAAAACCCTACCTTTGTATCACTCATAACTACATACAGTAAAGATGGAAATAACTTTAAAAGGTGATGCAAAGATTGAAAGCGTACCGTCCCTAAAAGCTAAAGCTTTACGAATTAACCTCAACGAAAATATTTATGGAACATTTGCTGAAATTGGCGCAGGTCAAGAAACGGTTCGACACTTTTTTCGTGCCGGTGGTGCCTCTGGGACTATAGCAAAAGCCATGTCTGCATACGACAAATCCTTTAGCGATGCTATATATGGCATAGAAGATGACCGCAGATATGTTACCGAAAACAGGTTACGAAAAATGCTAGCACATGAAGTTCAACTCATTGAAGATCGAATTTCTAGAGAGAATAATCCCAACAAAATGTTTTTTAGTTATGCCAATACGGTAACTACAATTGATTTTGCTAAACGCTATAAAGGTCATGGATGGGTCGGTATCAAATATCAAATTGACCCAAAAGAGGACTACAACGAAATTATTTTGCATGTCCGTTTCAAGGAAAATGATGCACGCTTGCAGCAAGAAACCCTTGGGAAATTAGGTACAAATCTAATTTATGGCGCATTTTATAAACATAATCAACCCAAAAAATTACTACGTTATCTCTATGATCATTTGGACAAAGACCAACTAGAAATTGATACAATCAATTTTTCAGGGCCTGTATTCAAAGATGTTGATAACCGATTGATGAGTTTACAATTGGTGAAAAATGGAATGACAGACGCTGTTATGTTTGCACCAGACGGGAACAATGTTTTACCTGCGCGGGTGCTATATAAAAAAAATATTCTAGCCTTTAGAGGAAGTTTCAGACCTGTTACACGAGTGAATGTAGACATGTATGAAAACTCTTTCGAAATGTTTACCAAAGAAAACAAAGTAGACCCCGAAAAAACACAGGTTGTTTTTGAAATTACACTATCCAACTTAAGAGCTTCTGGAGGCGAAATTGATGAACAAGATTTTATGGATCGAGCAAGACTGCTTTGTTCATTAGGGCAAACGGTTTTGATTTCGAATTTCCAAGAATATTACAAACTTGTAGAATATTTTAGTCAATATTCTAAAAAACGTATGGTGCTGTCTATGGGGGTAAATAATCTCGTGGACATTTTTGACGAAAAATACTATCGCCATTTGAGTGGTGGAATTTTGGAAGCTTTCGGTAAACTTTTTCACAAAGATCTTAAAGTTTATCTGTATCCTATGCTAAAAGAAGACGGTACACTTGTAACTAGTGACAACCTGAAAGTACACCCACGAATGAAAGAGCTTTACAAATTTTTCAAATACACAGGAAAACTTGTAGATATTGAAAATTACAGACCAGAAGTTTTGAATATTTTCTCTAGAAAAGTACTCAAAATGATTGCCGCTGGTGATGTAGGCTGGGAACCTTTACTTCCTACCGTTGTTTCCAATATGATTAAAGAACAAAAGCTTTTTGGATATTCAGAAAAAGAAGTTGAAACTCCCTAAGCTTTAGAATTATTTCAAGATTTGAGCCGTGTGCTCTTTTGTTTTTACCTTCGTAATAACATCCTCAATAATCCCTTTTTCATCGATTATAAAAGTGATGCGATGAATTCCGTCATATTCACGTCCCATAAACTTTTTTGGACCCCAAACGCCGTATGCATTGATAACAGATTTATCTTCGTCTGCTAATAAATCATAAGGAAATTCATATTTATTTTTGAAGTTAGATTGGCGCTTTGGAGAATCGGCACTAACACCCAAAACATCATAACCTTGCGCCACAAAACGACTGTAATTATCACTCAAATTACAAGCTTCCAAAGTACAACCTGGAGTACTCGCTTTTGGATAGAAAAATAATACTAGTTTCTTACCTTCAAAATCCGATAAACTTACAGCGTTTTCGTTTTGGTTAATGCTTTGAAAATCAGGTGCTTTGTCGCCAATTTGTAATGTAGTCATATTTAGTATCTTTGATATCTACAAAGATAATCGAATGACAAAAAAAGAAAAGGTAAATTTTGTTATAAAAACCTTAAATAATTTATACCCCGAAATTCCTGTGCCTTTGGACCATAAGGACCCATACACTCTGCTTATTGCGGTGCTGCTCTCGGCACAATGTACCGATGTTCGTGTCAATCAAATCACCCCTATTCTTTTTTCCAAAGCTGATAATCCTTACGACATGATTAAAATGAGTGTAGAAGACATTAAAAGCATCATTCGACCTTGCGGTTTATCTCCAATGAAAAGTAAAGGCATTTATGGATTATCTAAAATATTGATTGAACAACACAATGGAGAAGTTCCACAAAGTTTTGAAGCTCTAGAAGCCCTACCTGCAGTAGGCCATAAAACCGCAAGTGTTGTGATGGCTCAGGCTTTTGGTGTTCCTGCATTTCCTGTAGATACGCATATTCATCGACTTATGTACCGCTGGAATTTATCCAATGGAAAAAGTGTAGCACAAACCGAAAAAGACGCCAAACGATTATTCCCAATAGAACTTTGGAACGACCTGCATTTACAAATTATATGGTATGGCAGAGAGTATTCTCCTGCTCGTGGATGGAACCTTGAAAATGATTTGATCACCAAAACCATTGGTCGAAAATCGGTGCTAAAAGCCCATTTTAAGGGATAAATTTTATACCCCATTTTCTCACTTATGACGTAAATATGCCCGAATATTACGTCAAATGGCCGTTTGTTACATGACCCTTGACTTGTATTCTAGGATTTCCTAACTTGTACGCAAATTTTTAAAACACCCAAAATCTACTACATTATGAAAGCACACCTACACCGCTTTTTTAAGCACTACACCACACTTTTGGTCTTTACACTTTTGGTTACGAATTGTGAACGGGATACTGTTTTTGAGGAGCAAGAACAATCCTCTTTTAACTCTATTGTAACATATAA
>CBFHNG010000079.1:0-3568 GCA_965657165.1 Flavobacteriaceae bacterium | reverse complement strand
AGACCCTGTATTTTTAAATCCAGGATCAATAGTTGTGACTCCACCTGTAACAGCACGAAGACTGCTGATATTTATGGCTTTTTCATTTTCTGAACCATTAATAATTGGAAAATCATATTTTTGTCCGTTGATTTCTAGGGTTGCTTTTTCTGACATTTTCGAGATTGAGGATTTAAAATTATTATTCCCGCAATTTACAAAATTACCTCCTTTTTTCAATAAAAATTATCAGATTATTAAAAGGGTAAAAATAACAAAGCCTTTCGTAATGAAAGGCTTTGAAAAATATGTAACTATTGACTAGTTTAGTTTGAATGCTTTTTCTTGAGGATAATAGGCTATATCTCCTAATTCTTCTTCAATCCTAAGCAATTGATTGTACTTTGCCATTCGATCACTTCGAGATGCAGATCCTGTTTTTATTTGACCTGTATTAAGTGCAACAGCTAAATCGGCGATGGTATTATCTTCTGTTTCTCCAGATCTGTGCGACATTACAGATGTGTATCCTGCATTGTGTGCCATGTTAACAGCTGCTATTGTTTCTGTAAGTGTTCCTATTTGGTTTACTTTTATTAGAATAGAGTTGGCTATATTGTTTTCAACTCCTCTTGATAATCGCTCTACATTAGTTACAAATAAATCATCACCAACAAGCTGAACTTTATCTCCAATTTTTTCTGTCAAATATTTCCAACCTTCCCAATCATTTTCATCCATTCCATCTTCAATAGAGATGATTGGATAGTTAGCTGCTAATTCTGCCAGATAGTCGGCTTGCTCTTTGCTAGTACGAACTTTACCTGTTGTGCCTTCAAATTTTGAATAATCGTATTTACCATCAACATAAAATTCTGCTGAAGCACAATCTAAAGCAATCATCACTTCTTCGCCAAATTTATAACCTGCCTTTTCTACAGCTTTTGCTATGGTGTCAAGTGCATCTTCTGTACCATCAAGTGTAGGGGCAAATCCACCTTCATCACCAACGGCAGTACTTAGACCTCTGTCGTGAAGTACCTTTTTTAGGTTGTGAAAGATTTCTGTTCCTATTTGCATGGCGTGAGTAAAGTTTTTGGCTTTTACAGGCATCACCATAAATTCTTGAAAAGCAATTGGTGCATCACTATGTGAACCGCCATTAATAATGTTCATCATTGGAACTGGAAGTGTATTGGCACTAACTCCTCCTACATAGCGATAAAGTGGTATGCCAAGCTCTGCTGCTGCGGCCTTCGCTACAGCAAGTGAAACGCCAAGAATGGCATTTGCTCCAAGTTTAGACTTATTTGGCGTACCATCAAGATCAATCATTGTTTGATCAATTAAATTTTGCTCGAAAACTGAAGCGCCTACAAGGGCTTCTGACAAAATACTATTGACATTATCTACAGCTTTGGAAACTCCTTTTCCCATGTACGTGTCACCTCCGTCACGTAGTTCAACGGCTTCGTGTTCTCCGGTTGATGCTCCAGATGGTACAGCAGCTCTTCCTACAAAACCATTTTCGGTGGTTACATCTACTTCAACGGTTGGATTACCTCTAGAATCTAATATCTGTCTTGCATGAATGTCTAGTATAATACTCATATAATTAACTTTGGTTTAGTTTGTGTGCAAATTTACAAAAATGTTGTGTTGATGCCGCTTTTTATGATAAGAAAAGCACCAAAATTAAACTACAACGTTTTAGTAAAGGTTATATTATTTATTGAAATACAATTACTTTAGGAGTTCAATAAATTGATCAAATAAATACGAAGAATCATGTGGTCCTGGACTGGCCTCGGGATGGTATTGTACAGAAAAACATTTTTTGTTCTTCATGGCAATACCTGCAACAGTATGATCATTTAAGTGAACATGGCTGATTTCAAGTTCAGGATTTGCTTCTGCTTCTTCTCTATTAACAGCAAATCCATGGTTTTGAGAAGTAATCTCTCCTTTACCTGTTTTTAGGTTTTTTACAGGGTGATTTATCCCTCTGTGTCCATTATGCATTTTATATGTTGAAACGCCATTGGCAAGTGCAATAACTTGATGTCCTAAACATATTCCAAAAAGAGGATGGTTTTTTTCAATAATGGTTTTGGCTAGTGTTTGTGCCTCTACAAGAGGTTCTGGGTCACCAGGTCCATTAGATAAAAAATAACCGTCGGGATTCCACGCACTTAACTCTTCAAAAGTAGCGTTGTATGGAAATACTTTGATGTATGCATCACGCTTTGCAAAGTTTCTCAAAATATTTTTTTTGATGCCAATATCGAGGGCTGCAATTTTATAAGTTGCATTTTCGTCACCAAAATAATAAGGCTCTTTTGTGGAAACTCTTGAAGCAAGCTCTAGACCTTCCATGTGTGGCACTTCAGAAAGTTGTTGTTTTAACCCTTCAATGTTTTCAGTTTCTGTAGAAATAACAGCATTCATTGCACCATTTTCTCTAATATAACTCACAAGAGCTCTAGTATCAACATCTGAAATTGCAAAAAGATGATGTGTCTCAAAAAAGTTTTCCAAACTTCCATTTGAATCTTCACGTGAATAATCATAACTAAAGTTTTTACAAATCAATCCTGCAATTTTAATGTCATCAGATTCTACTTCATTATCATTTACACCATAGTTTCCAATATGTGCATTAGTAGTTACCATTAGCTGCCCAAAATAAGATGGATCTGTAAAAACTTCTTGATAGCCTGTCATTCCTGTATTGAAACAGACTTCACCAAATGCTGTTCCTTCTTTTCCAATAGCTTTTCCGTAAAAAATTGTTCCGTCTGCGAGTAATAAAATTGCTTTTTTTCTTGATTTATACCTCATTATTATTAAGTGTCTGTTTAGCGTTTAACAAAATTGCATAAAAAAAAGGATAAACTAAAAAAGTTTATCCTTAATATTTTAAATGATTATTAACATTTATTCTTCTTCTTGAGATGCTACTGGAGGTGCTGCAGCAACAGCTTTAGTATTTCCTCTTCGGCTTCTTCTTGTTGATTTTTTCTTTGGCTTATCGGCATTATAAATTTCATTAAAATCTACAAATTCAATCATTGCCATATCGGCATTGTCACCAAGACGATTACCAAGTTTAATAATTCTTGTATATCCTCCTGGACGATCTCCTACTTTTACTGCAATATCTCTAAAAAGTTCTGCAACAGCACCTTTTTGACGTAGTCTACTAAACACAATTCTACGATTATGAGTTGTATCTTGTTTAGACTTAGTCACTAGCGGCTCAATAAATTGCTTGAGTGCTTTTGCCTTTGCAACAGTTGTATTGATGCGCTTATGTTCAATAAGTGAACACGCCATGTTGGCTAGCATTGCCTTTCTGTGAGCTGTTTTTCTTCCTAAATGATTGATTTTCTTTCCGTGTCTCATTTTCTTTTTTATTAACCATCATCTTGCTTCAACCCAATAAAGACGTAGATCTTTTTGGGGAGCAAAATATGATGTGTTACTCTTTGTCTAATTTATATTTACTGAGGTCCATTCCAAAACTTAGTCCTTTTACATTTACAAGCTCTTCTAGCTCTGTAAGTGATTTTTTACCAAAGTTTCTAAA
>CBFHNG010000078.1:0-3821 GCA_965657165.1 Flavobacteriaceae bacterium | reverse complement strand
CTTCAGGTTTTGGAGCGAGAAAAAGAAGTATTTAAAGTGAATCCTAATAACCAACCTGATTTGGATGCATATACATATATAATTGAACGCCAACTTAAACCTGAAGCTCGAAAAGATATTGTACAATTACTTAAAGATTTATACGTAAAACCCACATCAATGATTGACATAAGTGATGGATTATCTTCAGAAATAATTCATTTGTGTAAACAAAGTCATGTGGGCTGCGATTTGTATGAAGATAAAATACCACTGGACCCTCAAGTAATTTCTACTTGCGAGGAATTTAATTTAGACAGCACTACTATCGCACTTAGCGGGGGTGAGGATTATGAATTGTTAATGACAATTAGTCAAGACGATTATCCAAAAATTAAAGCAAATCCAAATTTGACAGTTATTGGATATATGACAGATGTTAGTTCTGGAATAAATTTGGTGACTCGTGGTGACGAAAAAATACCACTTACAGCTCAAGGTTGGAATAGCTTAAATCAAGGTTAATTTTTC
This sequence comes from Flavobacteriaceae bacterium, assembly GCA_965657165.1. Lineage (GTDB taxonomy): Bacteria > Bacteroidota > Bacteroidia > Flavobacteriales > Flavobacteriaceae > UBA3537. The sequence continues at coordinate 3,311 of CBFHNG010000078.1, read as the reverse complement.
CACTGCAAACTTTCCATAAACCTTACGACATCATTTTTGATATAATCAACAGCAGGGAATATGGAATCATAGTTTGGACGTGCACTAAAATACAATGCACCAGAAAGGAAATGTTTCTTTTTGTCTGAAACAAAAAATTGAATTTGAGAGGCTACTGGGCCTTTCAAATCAAACAACTTTCCATAAACATTGGTTTGTTCATTTTTAAAAGCACGCTCTGAAACCTCTCGTGCCATTTTTGAATGTTTTTTTGTTATGGATTCCACTTCAGAAATATAATTTTTCAAATTGTTATTTAGGGAATTGTAGGTTAAATAAACTGTAGCATTCAATGAGGGATAGTTTAGGTTTAATCCTAATTTTTTTTTGTTTTTGGATATGGTTTCAACTGTGGATAGTTTGTTTTTATCAAATGTGAAAGGCAGTTGAGGTTCAATATTTTGATATGTTGCTTTAGGATACTCCAAACTTAAAAATGCTTTTGGTTTTGGCACACTTACTTCTTGGCATGACCAACACAAACAAATCATTAAAATAAAAAACCGGCACATTATTTTTTTAAAGTAACTTTTAATTGTTTTATTCTTTTATTATCAATGCTTTCTATGACAAAAGTGAATGTATTAAATTTTATTTTTGATTTGATTTTTGGAAAGCTTTTTGAAATCTCAAGAACAAACCCCGCTAGGGTTTCAGCCTCTCCTTTTTCATTTTCAAAAACAGACTCGTCTTTGAGTTTTATAATTCTATAAAAATCTTTTAGCGTTGTTTTGCCTTCAAACACATAATTAAAATCATCAATTTTTGAATAAATCAAATCATCATCATCAAATTCATCACTAATATCCCCAACAATTTCTTCAATAACATCTTCCAAGGAAACGACTCCAGATGTACCGCCATATTCGTCTACAACAATAGCCAAGTGTATTTTTTTTTCCTGAAACTCCACCATTAGGTCGTCCAATTTTTTGTTTTCTGGAACAAATAATGGTGTTCGAAGTAAACTGTTCCAGTCAAATACTTTTTTGTTTAAATGTGGTAATAAATCCTTCGCATACAAAATTCCTGAAACAGCGTCTATGGAGTTGTCATAAACTGGAATTCTAGAATACCCATTTGCAATTATTTGCGGAATAATTTCCTTAAAACTTAATGTGCTTTCAAGTCCAAAAATATCAATGCGTGGCCGCATCACTTGTTTGGTATCAGTATTACCAAATGACACAATTCCTTGAAGAATTTTTTGCTCTTCTTTTGTTGTATCTTCCTCACTTGTTAGCTCCAAAGCTTGAGAAAGATAATCAACATTTAGGTTTGATTTTTGTTTACCCAATCGCTTGTGAATCAGTAAAGTAACCTTTCGCATAGGCATACTAATAGGTGAAAATAAAACGTCCAAAACTTGTAGCGGTCTTGCCATAAATTTTGAAAATTTCAAATTATTCCTGTTGGCATAAACTTTTGGTAAAATTTCTCCAAACAATAAAATAAGAAAAGTAATAATGAAAACCTCTACAAAGAATACCAAATCAATCTTAAAAAGAATTAGATTAATTTCTGAATCAATACCACTAAATAGATGTTCGCCTAATGCTGCAAAGAGTATAACAATACCGATGTTTATAAAGTTATTAGCCACCAAAATAGTTGCTAATAACTTCTTTGGACGACGCAAAAGTGAGTTTATAATATTTAGGGCTTTTGAAGGATTACTTTCTTCGGCTTCCAAATCGGCTTTTGTAAGTGAAAAAAGAGCAACTTCTGCACCAGAAATTAGAGCAGAACAACACAATAGAATAATAAAGAATAACCCGCCAAATGCTAGAGTGGTGTCAATGGAATTTAGAAAAAAAATAAGGTCAGCTTCCAAAGTTGTTTAGTTGGTCATACAATTAAAATGGCAAATCATCCACATTCTCATTATTACTTGTAGCAGTTGGAGTTGACGCTGTTGTGGTATTTACAGGAGCAGAATTACCAGTTTGCTGAGGCTGTTCATTTTTTGCGGTCAAAAATGTAAAATCGGTACACATAATTTCTGTAGAATAGCGATCATTGCCTTTGTCGTCTTGCCATTTTCTAGTTTTCAATCGTCCTTCCACATAAACACGATCTCCTTTTTTAAGGTATTTTTCACAGATTTCGGCAGCCTTGTTACGTACCACAACATTGTGCCATTCTGTATTTGTTACTTTTTCATTGGTTTGCTTGTTGGTGTATGTTTCATTGGTTGCCAAGGGGAAACGCCCCACACAATTACTGTCATCAAAATAATGAATTTTGACATTGTCGCCCAAATGACCTATGAGCATCACTTTGTTTAGTGTTCCAGACATAATTAGAATTTTAGCAGATTTATAAAATATAAAGATATTTAAAAAAACAACAACTACGATTGAAACTCCTGAATAAATCGATCTATGACAACAGGAACAGCAAATTTCGAAATTTTAGACCATTTTATACCATTTTTTAAAGTGCTTGAAGTTTGAATAATCCAAAATTTGATATGAAGTTCTTGATGAGATAATTTATGAACAATGTCTTTTTTGTTGTATAATGATATGGAATCAATGGACAAATTTTTAATATTTTTCAGTTTGATTTTTAGATTTAAGTCTAAAATAGTCTCAGATTTTGACGTTTCAACTAATGGAAACTGATACAGGTTTTGCCAAATTCCATTAGAGATGCGTTGTTCCAAAATTGTTTTTTGGTCTTTGGATTGAACCACTAAAAAATTGAAATACTTTTTTTTAATCTTAATTTTTTTCAATTTCACTGGAAGTTCTTGAACCCTCCCAGTATTGAACGCAACGCAATCCATAGCAACAGGGCATTTTGAACAATCTGGAGATTTGGGCTTACATTGTTGTGCACCAAATTCCATGATGGCTTGATTGTAATCGCCAATATTTTTGTTTGGCAAAAGCGATGTGGCAACTGTTTTGAATTCTTTTATCCCTAGCGTTGTATTGATGGGAGTATCAATTCCAAAAAAACGGGATAATACTCTATACACATTTCCATCGACAACGGCAGTTTTTTCTTCATAGCAAATAGAAGCAATAGCACTTGCAGTGTAGTCTCCAACCCCTTTGAGCGCTAATAAATCTTTATAGTTTTTTGGGAATGTTCCGTTTAATTTTTGAGCAATAAATATTGCGGTTTTGTGCAAATTTCGTGCTCTAGAATAATACCCTAGTCCTTGCCAATCTTTTAACACCATATCTTCTGATGCTTTTGCAAGGTCAAAAACAGTTGGATAATGCTCAACAAATTTTAAATAATAGGGTGTTCCTTGCTGA
>CBFHNG010000077.1:0-3998 GCA_965657165.1 Flavobacteriaceae bacterium | reverse complement strand
TTAAACAAGTCATAAATCGTCCCATTAAAAAAGTTCCTTCACTCAGAGACATAACTATTGCCAATTTATTTTTTGAAAATTCAACAAGAACTAAACTCTCTTTTGAAATTGCACAAAAACGCCTTTCGGCAGATGTTATTAATTTTTCCGCAGGTCAATCGTCACTAAAAAAAGGTGAAACTCTTATAGATACTGTCAACAATATTTTATCCATGAAAGTGGATATGGTAGTCATGCGCCACCCAAAACCAGGCGCTGCAGAGTTCCTAATGCAACATGTTGACGCAAAAATTATCAATGCTGGTGATGGTACACACGAACATCCAACACAAGCGCTTTTAGACACGTATTCCATACGTGAAAAACTAGGCCATGTAGAAGATAAAAAAGTTGTTATCGTTGGTGATATTCTTCATAGTAGAGTAGCACTTTCCAATATTTTTGCACTACAGTTGCTTGGCGCAAAAGTTAAGGTTTGTGGACCAAAATCATTAATCCCAAAGTACATTGAAGAATTAGGCGTTCAAGTAGAAACGAATCTAAAAAAAGCACTTCAATGGTGTGATGTTGCCAATATGCTGCGTGTACAAAAAGAACGTATGGAAGTGAGTTATTTTCCATCAACACGAGAATACAGCCAACAATATGGTGTAACAAAAGCACTGCTAGACGAATTAGATCAACCTATTGTGATCATGCACCCAGGCCCAATAAATAGAGGCGTAGAAATTACAAGTGATGTTGCCGATTCCAATCAGGCAATTATTCTAGATCAAGTCGAAAATGGTGTGGCCATTCGAATGGCTGTAACCTATTTGTTAGCTTCAAAAATTAAATCTTAATGAAATTTGAAGTTAAAGACACTACTGTAATTGTTGATCAAAATAAACAAATTTCATCAGAATTTTTCAAATCGTTTGATTTGAATTACCCTAAATTCTACACAAATAATATCGTTCTTATTATTGACGAAACTCAAAACACAGAACCTGATTTTGTCAATTTTATTTTAAAACTCACCAAATCTCATCAACTCCATAAGCAATCCTTTGTAGTTGTAGCGCCCAAATGGTTACAAAGCGATATTTCAGAAGACATTGTATGTGTGCCCACTTTGCAGGAAGCATTTGACCTTATTGAAATGGACGAAATGCAGCGTGATTTAGGATTTTAAACTTATAAATGTGAAACTAACAATAATAGGATGCTACAGCGCCACTCCAAGGATTTCTGCACATACCACGTCTCAAGTTTTAGAATCTAGAGGGCATACTTTTCTTATCGATTGTGGGGAGGGTACCCAAATGGAATTGAGAAAACATAAGGTTAAATTTAATCAAATTAAACATATTTTTATTTCTCATCTTCATGGCGACCACTGCTTTGGTCTAATAGGATTGATTTCTACCTTTCGTTTGCTTAATCGCGAAGCTGATTTACACGTTTATGGCCCAAAAGGGATTAAGGAACTTATCATGCTTCAAATAAAACTTTCCAAATCATGGATTGATTTTAATCTGATTTTTCATGAACTAACCTCTCTTGAATCTGGACTCATTTTTGAAGATGATAAAATTGAAGTTCATACAATTCCTTTGGATCACAGAGTATATACCAATGGTTTTTTGTTTAAAGAAAAAGCCTTTGATCGCAAATTACTAGTTGATAAAGCGGAAGCAAAACAAATAGATGTCGCGTATTACCGTAAACTAAAACAAGGTGCAGACGTTCTTAATTCTCACGGGGAATTGATTTCAAATGCTGATGTAACAACAGAAGGAATTCCTTCAAGAAGTTATGCTTTTTGTAGTGATACCGCCTATTGCGAAGCCATAATCCCCATCATAAAAAATGTTGATGTTCTATATCATGAAGCTACATTTTTGGATACTCATGTAAATTTATGTGCAAAAACAAAGCATTCTACAGCAAAACAAGCTGCAGAAATTGCAAAAAAATCAACGGTTGGTAAACTTATTCTTGGGCATTATTCATCGCGATATAAAAATCTTGAAGATTTCAAAATTGAAGCTCAAACAGTTTTTAGTTGTGTTGAACTTGCAGAGGACGGAAAAACGTTCCAGATTTAGTGGTATTCTTCCTTAGTTTTTTTCCATGAAAGCACTCTAACCCCTTTTGTGTAATGAGAGGCATCGGGAGGATTTAAAAATAAAGAATTATACATTGGATAATCCACTACTAATCTTTGAATCTTTAGTCTTTGGAGCTCCCATGCTTTGTGATGAACTTCAAATCCATAAATAGCCTTTTTATAATCTTGAAAAAGTACATAACGTTCTGTTAGCCAGTGTTCTAAATTATTTTTTTGTTGAATTTTATGACCTATTGAATACTGAATGGAAAAGAAATTTTTTGCACTTGTATTTCTTGATTTAAACCAATTATTTTTTCGTTTCATTTCAGCATATTTATATGGTAATTTTGAAATTTTTTGTGCCAATAGACAAGCCAAAGACTTACTCGCTTCAATACTTAAAAAATAGACTCCTGGTTTTCCATTAGATTTCACATATGTTCTAATGTTAAGTTCATAAAAATTTGAAACAGAATCAATAGATGGCAATAATCTTGGGTGTATTTGTTCCATATTAAAAGCCACTATAGATACCCAATATTCTCCATTAAATTGATCCAATTCAAGCTGACTTGGAACAAATGTCCTTAATAATTGTTCATTGACTTTATAATGTAGAAATATCACATCATTCCATTCTTGATAATAGGACCATGGTTGCTTGGGCATTGCCCATTGACGATGCGCTGTATAAGATTTGAGGGATTCCATATGCATGATTTAATTATAAATAATCATATAGTCGTCTACTTAACAAAAAAGTGATCCCTAATAACACTAAAAGGTAAAACCAACGCTTTTTTGTTCTTGGTTTTCTGATTTTTTTTACTACCAAATAGATAAAATAGGCATATAATAACAGTGTAGCTATATCAGAAATGATATCAATTGTTTCCATGTAGTAGTAGTTTAAATTTAATAACTAAAAAGGCTCTTAAACTTGTACACGCATTTCCAAACAAATACATCAACGACAAAAACGAACACGTCGAATAAGAATATTTTTCTGAGAAAATTAAATTTCTGAGGCAAGCAGATAGTCAAATTTAAAAAAAATTAAAAACTTTCAAAAACTCCTAAGCCAAAAAGTGCAAAATCATATTTTACAGGGTCTTTTTCGTCTAGTTGTCTCAAGTTTTTGTCTAGTTCTTCTAAAGCTTTTGCATCGTTTTGTTTACGTTTGAGTAATCCAAGCTTTCGTGCTACATTACCAGAATGTACATCTAGAGGGCAGGAGAGTTGTGATGGGGATAGCGTTGGCCACAAGCCAAAATCTACGCCAGTATCATTGGGTCGTATCATCCATCTCAAAAACATATTTAGACGTTTTGCAGCAGATTTTTTTAGGGGGTCACTAATATGTTTTTGAGTTCTTTTGGGGTGTTCAATCTCAAAAAAATGAGTTTTAAATTTATGAATAGAAAATTGTAGAGAATCGTTCTTTATATTTCTATGAAATATTGATTCTAGTCCATTGTAATTGGTGTAGATATGATGTAAACTTTTGATAAATTGTACTGCGTCAACTGCATTGAATGTTCGGTGGACAAACCCACCAAACACCTCCAAATCGTGTTGTTGATGCGTCATTACAAAATCATACGGCGCATTGTCCATAAGCGCCATAAAACGCTGCGCATTATTGATGATGCTTTTTCGGTTTCCCCAAGCAATGGTGGCAGTCAAAAATGCTGCAATTTCAATATCTTCCTTTTTAGAAAATAAATGTGGAATTTGAATGGGGTCAGTTTCAATAAATTTTGTGGTATTGTACTGCTCAACTTTTGCGTCTAAAAACTGTTTCAGTTCCTCAAAACTTAAACCATTATAGTGTTTAGGATGATACTTTCCCATCTGTTATGGTGATTTTTCTATCGGCCATTTTTGCTAATTCTTTGTTGTG
>CBFHNG010000076.1:2965-4341 GCA_965657165.1 Flavobacteriaceae bacterium | reverse complement strand
ATTTTACTCATTAATGATTTTAGTGATAATTCATTTTGTGGATTTAATTCATGCAGTATATACAGCTTGGAGACATGGGATATCACATATGAATCTGGATCAACATTTGTACTAATTAATCAAACTTCAGATATAAATTTTTGTAATGGAGAAGTCGATGACACTGATACTAGCCTACAACTGACTGTTAATTTTCAAATTATAGGCAATCGGCTTGAGGTTAGTTATGACTTACCAAGTAGCAACGGCTCAACATCCTTTATCCAAAAGGAATATGTGAGAATCTAAAATTCACATTCAATAAGTCGAAGTTTTATTGATTTCATTTAACTAAATTTTTCATAAAACTGATGCATTATTTCGAAAATAGCTCAATGGGGTGTACAAAAAAGGCATCCATTCGGATGCCTTTTTGTGGTATGTAGCGCTGGTTAGTAGTTAAAGTACTATGATTTATTCAGGCATTTCATACTCTACAGCTTGACCTTCAAGACCAATAGACCAGTGAATCTGTACCACTTTCCATTGACCGTTTATTTTCTTAATTACCCCACTATTTCGAACATTTTTCACCTCTCCGGGTTCTCCGGCAATAGAAAATGTGAAATCTATCTCTTGAGTATAAGAGGCCATATCACCCCCATCGCTCGTGATTATATTTAATTTACGAGACGTGAATACAGGGTTTTCAATAACTAATTGTCCTTTGACCGAAGGTTCAATTTCTGTCCAACCGCTTAAGTATTCAGCGGCATCGGTACCAATTAACACCGCATCTTCGCTGAAAGTTTCTTTGGCCAATTCAAGACTGCTTTCTGTGAAAAAATCAAATTGACTTGCAATAAATGCATTGGCTTCTTCCGTTGCTTTGGCCAAATCCACAGCCTCCACATTGGTACAGCTCATAAAAAATAAAGTTGATAATAGATAAATAAAATGTTTCATAATTATAATTTTTTAGTTCGATATCGTTTACAGCTTAATAAGCTGAATATCCTGTATTTGGGTGTATAATATTAATACCATCTGTACCTCCATCTAGGAAAGGAACCATTGCACCAATTACAGTGTCTTCGGTTTGTCTCCAATTTAAATAAGCAGCATATTTATCATTGGTTTCCCAATTAGAAACAACCCAAATTGTGTTGGTGTTCTCATTGATCGTCATTTCTAATGAAAGACAGCCGTCGTATGCTTTTGTGGTAGGAAGGCCACCATCACTATTTAAAATTTCAAGAACATTGTCTAATTTACCGTCTTTAACTTTTAATGAAACGATCACTAAATTTTTTGGATAAACCGCATCAAGCATGCCCCCAAAATCAAAAAAGTCGCCTTGTGCATTAATTAATCCATCCTCATCAAAACCAAAATAC
>CBFHNG010000076.1:0-2955 GCA_965657165.1 Flavobacteriaceae bacterium | reverse complement strand
TATGATATCCTTTAATATTAGCCATAAATTGGTCATAACCCATTTTTTCTGAACCATACATAGACGTTTCGGCAATGATATCTTTACTAATTAGTGCCGCTTGTCCATCGTAATCCTCAACCTCGTGTAACGCAAACATTTTTTTTGCAGTTTCAAGATTCTTTGCATAATCAGGATGTTGTTGTTGCATACAACTTGTAACAAAAATAGTTGTCATGAACAATAAAAAGATTCTTTTCATAATTTAAAGTATTGGTTAATAAAGGATTAAATCTATTAAATTAACTTGTAATTCACAACTAATTTTTTTTATATTTATGCAATTAACCAAAAATAAAAACTTTAAGAAATGAAAAAAACAGCATTGATAAGTATGTCTTTGATTTTAATGACTTCTTGTGCCATTAGTATCGGAAACTCAAAAAAAACACCACCACCACCTCCATCTACAGAAAAAATTGTAGAAGTGGATAGAGAAGTTGGCTATTTAAAAACGCCAAACAAAACTTACACGGCTTCTTCAGGGGATAATTCTGTAGTAGAATTGTGGGACAAATACATAGAAGTTCATAACAACAGAAATATTGATGCAATTATGGAAATGGAATCCGATAACATTCAAATTTGGGGACCAAATGGAGAATATATTAAAGGTAAGGAGGCACATGCAGCATTTTTGGCGCAATGGTTTGATGGAGCAAACCCAAAATGGAATACATTTTTCTCGTTTCCAATGAAAGTTAATGATTTGGAAGCTCAAAAAGACGGGCAATGGGTAGTCACTGGAGCACAAGTTACAATGACCGTTGAGGGTCAAGAAATGAATTTTATTCACTTGTCAGATATATATATTGAGAATGGAAAAGTGAATAAATTTTATGTGTATCAGCGACTTCCAGCTTCAAAACAATAGCTTCATAGAATAATTTATTTATAAAAAAAACCACCTAATGGTGGTTTTTTTTAGATTTAGGGTTTAAATGATTTTAAGGATTATTATTTATTTAATCATCTATTGATAAATCTTTAATTTTTATAAAAAAAATTAAAGCTTGAGTTTTTATTAAAAAATTAATTTATAGTTTTACGCCAATTATAAATGAATAATGATTGCACTTCAATCGATATTAATTCTAACGTCATTGCATACTTTACCGAGTAATGCTCCTTTGCGTCCGCGCTCTAACCGCCGTCGCCCTTAGGGTGTATTTATAATTTTGGAACTTAGGTGAGTCCGGTTCTTTTTTTCAACAACTTTTTTTCAATTCTAATTTTAAAAATCTAATGATAATGAAAATAATTATCACAGATAAATCACATCATATTTATGCTCATGTGATTTGTGCTACCATTGAAGATGCTGCACAAGTTAGGGGTACTGGAATTGCAAAACGCTCTCCAGATTATATTTGTTCCAAAATGGAACAGGGCGATGCTGTTATTGCTTTGGATGGCGATAACTTTGCTGGATTTTGTTATATAGAAACCTGGGATCACGGTAAGTTTGTAGCTAATTCGGGACTTATTGTACATCCTGATTATAGAAATCAAGGTTTAGCAAAAAAAATCAAAAAGGTCATTTTTGAACATTCCAGAAAAAAATATCCAGAGGCAAAAGTATTTAGCATCACTACGGGTTTGGCTGTTATGAAATTGAATACAGCTCTCGGGTACAAGCCTGTTACTTTTTCTGAACTCACCAAAGAGCCCTCTTTTTGGAAAGGATGTCAAACATGTAAAAACTATGATGTATTGCAGCGTACTTCTCAATCGATGTGCTTGTGTACAGGGATGTTGTTTGACCCAAAACAGCAAAAAAAGAAAAGTAAAACAAAATTTAAAGCAGCAACTTTTAAGCGTCTAAAAAGTATCAAGCACGCGCTTTTTCTTAAAAAACAAAACAATGAATCTTAAAAATAAATTAGTATTAGCCTATAGTGGAGGGCTTGACACTTCGTATTGTGCAGTTCATCTTTCTCAAGACCTCGATTTTGAGGTACATGCTGTTAGTGTCAATACAGGAGGTTTTACTCAATATGAAATTCAATCTATAGAATCTAAAGCCTACAAAATGGGCGTTTCTGTATTTAAAAATATTGAGGCAACAGAGCAATTTTATCAAAAGGTAGTTAAGTATTTAATTTTCGGAAATGTATTGAAAAACAATACTTATCCTCTTTCTGTTAGTGCCGAACGAATCATTCAAGCCATTGAAATTGTAGAATATGCAAAATCTGTAAATGCCAAATATATCGCCCACGGAAGTACGGGGGCAGGAAATGACCAGGTTCGTTTTGATATGATTTTTCAAATTTTGGCGCCAGAAATTAAAATCATTACCCCAATCCGTGACAATGCTTTGAGTAGAGAAGAAGAGATTTCTTATTTGAATTCTAAAGGGATTGACCTGTCTTGGGATAAGGCAAAATATTCCATTAATAAGGGACTCTGGGGTACAAGTGTTGGCGGAGATGAAACCTTAACTTCTAATTTGGCTTTGCCAGAAGAGGCTTATCCTTCAGTAATAAAAAATAATAATGAAACTCTAGTAAAACTCAGTTTTATAAAAGGCGAGTTGGTGGCTATTGATGGTATTGAAAATACTCCAATTGAAAATATTCAAAAGCTTAACGAATTAGCATCAACATATGCTATTGGAAGAGATATTCATGTTGGCGACACTATTGTTGGCATCAAAGGGCGAGTAGGTTTTGAAGCGGCTGCGGCTTTAATCATCATAAAAGCACACCATTTGTTAGAAAAACATACGCTTTCAAAATGGCAGTTGCAACACAAAGATAGTATGGCTAGTTATTATGGGATGCATCTTCATGAAGGGCAATATTTAGACCCAGTGATGCGCGATATGGAGTCCTTTTTTGAGTCCAGCCAAGCTCATGTTACTGGTGATGTTGAGGTTGTTTTAAAACCTTATCATTTTACGCTTAATGGGGT
>CBFHNG010000075.1:0-4482 GCA_965657165.1 Flavobacteriaceae bacterium | reverse complement strand
GCATTAGAACTGCCTGCTACTAATCCCATCTCTGGGGTAATGGCGGTAAGATCATAACTCGCCACCGAGGGACCATCAGCGTCATCCCCTAACGTAAGATCAACTATTGATGCGCTACAAATCGTTGTGTCTTGATTTACTACCTCAGGAGTTGGATATACAATGATATCAAATTGAGTAGTTTCATAACACGTTGGCAAGCCATCCTCTTCAACTCGTACATATATCGTTGTTGATGTTGTAGTCAATGGACTACTAAGAGCATTCATACCAGATTCTGCAAAAGCTTCAGTGGAATGATACGTTACTGTAAAGGTTGAAGAATCCTGTGTGCCTAAAATCGTTCCTGTTTGATCTTCTAAATCAAATGTTGATGTTACTGCGCCTGTGTTACTTGTATCACAATCTGTTAAATTAATTGGCGTAGTGGCAGTCGCTTTGTTATTGACTATTAAATTAAATAAGGGATCGGGAGAGACAATAAAGCAACCTCCACCACCAGCACTTTGAACACGAACATAAATTTCTTGTTCATCTGAAGTGCTCAAATAAGGGCTAACTAGATTATCTGTTCCATCTTCAGCAGATTCAAAAGTAGCATAATATGTTACCACATAATCTGTTGCTAATTGACCTCCTAAAATATCTGATGTCTGTTCTTCTAAATTAAATTCTGCAATACCATCATTGGATAAATCATCACATAAAATTAAATCATCAACTGGATTTATTTGTGGTAAATCGATAAGTTTGAGTAGAAAAGATTCAATTTCAAAACAATTTGAATCTAAATATTCGAATCGAACAAAAATCTCCTCTTGATCAACTCCATCATAATTGATGATATCAGTGATGGCATTAACATCATTTTCTGCATCTTCAGGAGAATTATGAAATGTTACTACATAATCATCAGGATTTGGAGTAGGTGTAAGCATTGTCTGTTCATTTTGAGATAAATCAAAAATAAATGGTGGTGCTGGTTGATCGCAAATCAGAAGATCTGTTGGAATATCATAAATTATTTCAGGGAGTACATCAACACAAACTTCATAAGAATACTCGCAATCGAAATTATCGAGAACAGTGTATGTATAACAAAATTGTCCCTCTGCATCGGGTGCAATTGTGATTGTATCCCCATTAGTTTCGGTAATAGTTGGATCATCATCCCAATATCCTGAGACGATTTCAGGTGTAAACGAAAGGTTTGCTGGAGATAATGTTGGATCAAAGTTAATATCCCAAGAAAAAATCCAACCGTTATCTGCGCCAAGATTGTCTGTAATCTTTATTTTCCAACTACCATTTAATGATGAGTCAAGTAAACCATTAAAACCATCATAGGACGAATAAGTCCCTGCTGGCACATAACTATCTGTGTAGGTCCCTGGTCCGTCTCCAGAGGGAAATTCTCCATTTGCTTCAATTGAATCAGCTAATAATGGTAACGAATTATCAGGGACAAAACAGTAAATATAGCCTTCACCTGGTTCTTGATTAGTTGACTGTCCATCAATCATGGCAGTTGCCCAAGGTACTCCAAGATTGGCAGAGCCTCCAGATGGATAATTATGTAATGTAATAGTCTGATTTGAGGGAGAAATAAGTTCAATTTTTAAATCACCTAGATATGAATGCTCTAGCTCCAAACACACCTCAATAATTTGACTAACATCAGTCAAATTTTGATTAGATTCAAAGCAATCCACAATTATTGTCGTTTCATAAGATGGTCCGTTTTCATCATTTGGTCCATCTGGCAAAAAGGTAGGTTCAGCTTCTGGTGGTGTACATTCATTGTAATATGGTGTGGGTGTAACTACTGCTCTTACTATTGTGCTATCGCCAAAACATAATGGATTTGTTTGTGCTCTTGTACCAGTAAAGTCAGGAGTTGTACTAACTTTAATAATTTGATTAATAAGGTTTGTGTTTTTACATCCCTCAGGAAAAATACTGGTATTAGTATCCCAGACGTTTAGATTAGCAACATAAACTCCAGGTTCATCAAAAGAGAAAGTTGCTGTTTGACCGTCAATGACAGTACCGTCTCCAGTTTCCCATTGATATGTAGCACCAACTCCTCCTCCCGGATCTGAAAAAATTCCACTTCCAGTTAAGGTAATTTCTTCTCCAGGACAAACTAGAATAAATCCATCTTCGTCAGGTTGAGGAGATGCAGTATCCAATTGTGCTTGAATAGTTTGACACTCTTGAGGTGGATCTACACATGAAATAAGAGCTTCCCAACCTAAAAACTCAGCTCCTTCATTACTAGTAAAAACAATAGTTAAACATCCTGTTGGATTTGATCCACTTGCAGAAATTATTCCTGGGCTATCTTGATCATTAAAGCCAGAGAAACTTCCTAATGAAAGTGATGGGTCATCAGCATTAATTGAATCATAAATGGTCATAACATCCACATTTGTTTGGGTTTGAAAAGAGGTAAAATCAAGTTGAATAACCTGACCATCGGTATCGGGACAAATAGTAATGGTATTCTCCTCGTTAGAAGAATAATTATTTTCTGCACCTCCAGTATCATAAAAAATTCCATTACAAGTTTCTATTATGGGGCCGTCATCAAATGTGTATGTTGGAGTTTCAAAACAACCAGTATTTGGCTTAATATTGTTTACTAAATTAGCTAAAACATAAGCATCAATGACATTTGTTTGACCTTCTGAGAACATGTACAAACAACGATCATCTCCATAATCCATGTAACTCATGGTGAGCGCATATTCATTATCTTCGCAACCGTCAATACTTCCAGCAGGTTCACACCCATAGTTAGGCCCTTCAATATTTGGAGTATCTGCAATGCCGTCATCATCTGAACAACCTCCCGCATTACCCCATGTATGTCTTAAGTTTAAAAAATGACCTAATTCGTGCGTAACTGTTCTGCCCTGGTTGAATGGATAACCTGGTACGATATTGGAGTCTGGACAACCAGCCCCAGAACCAAAGGCATTTAGGTTCATTGTTACTGCTGCACCTGCGCTAATATCACCTGGAAGTGGGGAGAAACCTAATAAATCAGGGGCAAGTTCTTCAACAAGAAAATTCAAATATCCAGCCCATTCTGTATTAGGCGATGTAGGATCTCCAGCTACAAAATCATAACCTATTGTTACAGCTGGTTCGCCCTCAACTAATTGTTCATCTGTATTTTCTGGATGGTTCGATGTAGCTAGACAAAAGCTTATATTCGCTGTTCCAGGGTTTACATTTGGATAAAACCCGCTTGCAACATTCCATGTTCCGTCTGTAATTTCTATATTCTCCCCCCTAAAGTCATCATTAATAATATCGATTTGATTTTGAGCGAGTGCTTCTAAACATGCACGATCTGCTTCATCAGCATCAGGAAAATGAACAGCAACAGGAATGACAATTTCATCCATGATAGATCTTTGCTGAATATTTTGTCTTCGCAATAATTCAGCATTAAACTTCTCTTGGGTTTCAGTCCATTTTTTTGCATATACAGGGTTTTTCATCAACTCTTTCATTAATTCATCTGTCCCACATGTACGTTGCTGTGCAGAGACATAAAGCCCAGAGAATACAATTAAAAGTATAGTAAGTGTAATTTTTTTCATGGCTAATTATTGTAATGTTGTGGCTTAATCAAAATGAAGTAGTCGGTTTGATCGACTCTGTAGTATTGATATCCTTTACGATGAAAAGGAAAGTTGTATTTCAACGGGTTGAAAGTTGTTGGGTCAAAAAATTGATCTCTTTTAAGATTAGAAACAAAGGCATTAAAAAGAGAAACTTCTGAGAGTAGCGGATATGGTTTCTTGTGATCAGCTTCAGAAAATTTATTAATGACAACTCTGTTTCTGAGTATTTCTTTAATGCCTAAAACACGGTTTGGACGATTTAGAATTTCTTTAGAAAGAGCTGCACCATAAACCTCTTGAAGTTTATTAAGCTCATCATCGGAAAATGGAGTTTTTGTATTGGTGTTGAATTTAATAACACCTAAAGTGTTTTTTTGTGTACTGGTATTTTGCCCAAAACAGGAAAATGACACACATGCACAAAAGACAATATTGAAAAATAATGCTCTCATAAAAGTTAAATTGGCTCACAAAAATAAATTATCGAGGAAGACTCGACGATTTACTAGTGTCGTAAAATTGGTTTAATTGTAAAGATTAATTCAATAACCCTAAGCAATAAAATTAAGAAAATAATTTTAATAATCTCTTAAATTCTGTTAATAATCATAAATTATAACTTCAAAGAGAGAAAATAACTATCTTTGTCATTACAATTTAGAATACAATTAATTAATCAAATTAATGGGAATACAGATAAACTCTACTGAAGCAGACAACCTTGGAGATAATCATATTGGAACATCTTCCGATACACCAATTCGAAACGATGCTTTTCTTTTGAATAATGAAGAAAAAATTGATATCATAAAAGATGATGTCAAACACATAATGGAAACACTTG
>CBFHNG010000074.1:0-5063 GCA_965657165.1 Flavobacteriaceae bacterium | reverse complement strand
CCTATTAAGCAAACTGATTCAACAACCGACTCTAAAACACACCCACTTCCCGGATTATAAAGGAGCGATAAAAAGCTTAGGCGCCTGGGGTGGTGATTTCTTTTTGGCATCAAGAACCAATACACAATATTTTAAGGATAAGGGGTATAATACTGTTGTCCCTTATAGGGAGATGGTGAAGTGATTTTTGAAATTATAATTGGTAAGATAATTTAAACAATAAAATTCTTGGGAGCACAAAAGATTTTTCATCAGAAACAAAAACACTTGAAAATGAATTTCTGTTTTTAAATTTTATATCAAAAATATTGTTGGCTGATAATTCAAACCCCCAAGGACTGTTTTCTTTTTGATAAAACAACGAAGCGTTTAATACATCAAATGTATTTACTATTCTCTGTGTTTTATTTTGATAATTTTCAAATTGATACGTTGCATTAAAAATAAAATCATTAAAAAAATCATATTCAATTTTTGAATAAAATATGTCGGTTTTAAATTCGGAAATGCCATTGGATTTATACTTTGAGAATGTCTTGTCATATCTCAACTCTACATTTGGAAAATTTTTAAATCGTGTTTCAAAACCAGTACTCAAAGAATAATTTTTTGACGAATTTTTTTGTACGACCGTATTTATAGGTTTCTCAAATGTAGCTTCTGAAAAACTTGAACTTAAAGCTATTTTAAACTTTCCAAACCCTTTTTTTAGATTTGCTCTGATGCTCAAATATTTATCTTCAAAATCAGATAATACAGGACTAGAAACAAAATCAATACCTTGTATGGCTGTTGTATTTTTAAAATTATCTTCTTTTAATCTATAATTTACTGATAAATTATAGTGTAAATCCTTGAATAAATTAAAACGATAAAAATGTAGATTTAGGTGATGATACAATTCATTTTCTAAACGTTCATCGCCTTGATAAATACTATTAAATGAAAGCAGTGTATAGCGATTAGCAAGTTGTGAAATATTAGGAAACCTCGTTTTGAGGTTGTACCTAAATTTGATTTTTTTTGTGCTACTAAATGCAACATCTGTGGTGAGTTCTGGCAACACAACAGTTTTATTATTAGTAGTGCTTTGGTCAAATTGGTTGGTCTTCCAATCGTAGTAATGGTAAAATAGTCCAGGTTTAAATACAACTTTACCTTTTTGTACTTTGTAGTGTACGCCAACAAAAGCATCTTTAAAATTCAATCGTGTATTATTACCAAAATTTGATGTTGAAAAATTATTTAAACTGTTGTCTTGCAATCGTTGATACTCATTTGAAAAAAACTCCTCAATTGCTAATTGAGTGCCAAGTGTGAAATAAATATGGTTAAAACGGTTAAGCACCAAATAATGCTTAAACACAAGCGATGCATTATGAGACTTAGTTTTTTTTTCTTTAAACAAATCATAAATATCCTGATCAACAACAGCAATTAAACCCTCTAGAATAGTTTCATCAGTAAGCCAGTTGGTTCTTGGTGTCGCTTTTTGATAGTGGTAATTCAAAACAGCACTTAGGGTGTGTGTTTTATTAAATTGTTTGTGCCATTGGACATCTTGTTTAAATGATGTATTTCTAACATTAATTTGAGTATTTATTGAATTGTTACTTTGGTCTACTGTGGATTGAATGGTTTCAATAGACTTGTTTTTTGCAGTTTTAAGATAACTCGCTAAACTAATATTTGTATCATCATTAGGGTCAGATTGGAACATGATTTTTCCAATAAAGAAGTCATTATTTATCAGTCCATTTTTATTTCTTACTTCGGAAGTTTCATCACTTAAAATGTAATTATTTAGGGTTTCAACTCGTGTTTTGTTTTCAACATTAGACCAAATTCCATAGCTTGATAAATCCGTTTTTGAACCTATGGATTGAGTAAAATTCAAAGCGCTAAATTGATTTTGGCTAGAAATAAAATTTTTATTGTTTAAAAACTGAGAAAAATCATCATTAATAGTTGAGAAATATCCTTTAGCATCACTTATTAATTTATTGATACCTCCCTCAAAATCTAGATAATCTTTAAGTGTAAATGATTTTGTGCCATCATTATTAAAATCACTAATGAAATTGAATGTTGTTTTGGGACTATAATAGAATAGCGAAGGGTGCACTAGATAACGTTCTCTTACCCCTAGACCAACTGTAGCATCGCCAAACATAAATTTTTTCTTGTCCTCCTTTAGCTTAATGTTCATCGCTAATTCATCGCTTTCTTGAAGTCCTTTTAAAAAGCTGACATCAGTATAGTCATCCAAAACTTGAATTTTATCTACAGCATCTGCGGGAATATTATTTACTGCTAATTTGCTATCTCCTGTAAAAAACTGTTTATCTTCAACCAGCAACTTAGTCACTTTTTTGCCTTGAACTGTAACGTTTCCTGCGTGGTCTACCTCAACAGCTGGTAGCTTTTTTAGAACATCTCGTAGTTTTCGTTCCTCACCAGTTTTAAATGCATCTGCACGGTAGGTGATGGTATCTTCCCTAATAATAACAGGTGGGGTATAATTGAGTTCTACTTCTTCGAGTTGATTTTTGCTCTCCGAAAGTTGAATGACTTTTGTAGTTGTTTCGTTTGCTATAAACTCAAAAAAATAGGGGTTAAACCCCAAGTAACTGACGGTAACTCTATAGGTTTTACCTTTTTTTAAGTCTAACTTAAAATTTCCTTTATCATCAGATATTGCAAATGCAATATCAATATCTTCTGTTGAATCTGCAATGATGTTGGCAAATGACAAGGGGGTATTTATACTGTCCTGTACCACCCCTTTTAAAGTGATATTTTGGGCGAATAATGAAGAATTAATAACTATTAATAAAATGAAAAAGAGTACTGTTTGGGAATCACCTCTCTCTGGTTTGTTCATAAACCTGCATACCAATTTTATCATATTCTTCTTGTGTGACTTTTTTGCCTTTTGTTGGTTTTTTTAGTTCTACATCCTTCTGATTAAATTTTATATTTGAAGAATAGTAAGTGATTTTATCGTCTTTTAACTCTAAAATTAGTCCTGGCAAACCAAAAAATCCTTTAGGTCCGTAGGAGAAATTTAACTCAGGTGTAAACCATGCAGCTACATTTTTTTCAAACTCACCTCTTGCATTGACAACTGTATAACTGGTAACCGCTTTCTGACACAAATACTTTCCTATCTTTTTCTTTTCCTTTTGTATGTCCCAAGCCCATTTGTCTATTGGTATGATAAACGTTTCGCCATATGCTTCTGTCTCTTTAAAATATTCACGATCTTGATGATTCAAATAATATTTTGTTTGTCCACCAAAAATTGCCACAGCTATTCGAGCTTGGGGGGAGTCTTGTTCTAAGGTTTTTTTGATTTGATAAAAAGATGCTTTAGGATTAACGTACAATTCAAATTCAACAGAATTATTTTTAAGAGCATCTTCCACCAAACCCATATATGACGCTTTATCTGAATCTTCTTTTTTGACATCAAAAAGTTGCTGATTCATTTTCGATTTATAAGTCACAACAACTGTATTTTGGGCAATAACTGTAGAAAAAAAACCAATTAACGCAAGTGATAAAATTATTTTTTTCGTCTTATTCATTAAATTGTAGATTAAAACCATCACAAAACTATAAAGTAATGTGATGGTTAATTTAAATTAAGAATATGCTAAACACGCATCATAAATTGCTAAGAAAACTCCATGTTCTTGTCCGTGGCTTAAACCAAACATATCACCAATAGCATCAGCAGCTGAGTCTGCAATCTCAAAACAAGCATAATCTGCTTGGCTATCAGCAACAGAATTGTCTAAACTGGTGAATGAAAATAAAGCAAAAGCCGTAGAAAGTACTAATAACTTTTTCATAACTAAAAAATTTAAGTTGTTATATTAACCACCTTAATGGTTTTAAAAATAGATTTGAGGTGGTTGTTCAGCTTTTGAACAACTCAAATATAGTAAAAAAATATAGTATATTATGTTTTTTATGTTAAATTTTTGAATAATTCATATAGATTAAGCCATATTATTCTATTGTTGTACCTTTGAGTGTTACCCAATTTAACAACCGCAAACGCTGTGCCTGCTTTTTAATTAACCATCATGCACAATCGTTCTAATGAAGAATTTTTAATGGCCTTTGGGCTTAATTTACGTACCATCCGTAAAACAAAAAACCTAAAACAATACCATGTCGCAGAGCGTTGTGGGATTCATAAAAATAACTATACCAATATAGAACGCGGCAAACGCAACATTACCATTGCAAAAGCACAATCTATTGCCAAGGCATTGGACGTTCCCGTCGCAGCGTTATTTTCGTTCTGAAAGGGGAATAAAAAAAAGGGACTGAAAAAATCAGCCCCTAAGATTATTTATTTAAAATTTTTCTAGTAAAATACGGCTCTGTTATCCTCGATTTCAGCGGCATCTTTTAGAGCATTATATAATTGTGTATTTACTGCATTTTCTTTGGCTTGCCCAACTCTGTTAGCAGCAGCTTGGTAGCTTGTCAGTTGAATTGCGGGTGTTACTTTGGTTACTTGAACCACATAAACCCCTGTGTTGCCTTCGATCAATTTAGAAGTTTCTCCTTCTGCTAAACCAAATGCTGTCCCAATAACTAACGGCTCGCGACCAGCACCAGATAAGGTAGGGTTTTTCATATTAACTGCAGCGGCACTTTTTACAGTTTGACCCTCTGCGTTCGCAATATCTTCTAGGGTACTAGCTGAAATACGCTCTTTTATCATGGCGGCTTTCTTTTCTTTTTGTATTTCTGGAAGTGCGGATACAGATCCATTCTGAACAGACATTAATCCTTTTGCATTTACCCCTGTAAGTTTCACAACAACAAATCCTCCTGTGGTTGTACTAAAACTTTTGAAATCGCCTTCTTTTACACCATCTTCAAATGCCCAACGTACAATGGCACGTTGTGCGCCAATTCCAGGAATATTTTCATCAAGTGCTTTGACACTATAAACATTACGAACATCATAATTATTGTCTTTGGCAACAGTTTCAAAATCGGCGTCGGCGACCGCAATTTCAAATTTTGATTTGTTCTTA
>CBFHNG010000073.1:0-5160 GCA_965657165.1 Flavobacteriaceae bacterium | reverse complement strand
ACTTTTGATATTCGTCTAGCGTAGTCGCACCAATCGCTCTAAGTTCACCACGCGCCAACGCTGGTTTTAAAATATTTGCTGCATCCATAGCACCTTCGCCACCACCAGCTCCAACAAGTGTATGAATTTCGTCTATAAATAGCACCACATCACCAGAGTCTTGCGTCACTTCTTTGATTACCGATTTCAGACGTTCTTCAAATTCGCCTTTGTATTTTGCACCTGCAATAAGTGCTCCCATATCCAAAGCGAATACTTGTTTGTCTTTTAAATTTTCAGGAACATCACCTGTAATTATTCGGTGTGCAAGTCCTTCTGCGATTGCTGTTTTTCCAGTGCCAGGTTCACCAACTAATATGGGATTATTTTTTGTTCTTCTCGATAATATTTGGAGAATTCTTCGAATTTCTTCATCGCGACCAATCACAGGATCTAAGCGATTATCACGAGCCATTTGATTAAGATTTTTGGCATATTTATTTAAGGCATTGTAGGTATCCTCTTGACTTTTGGAGGTTACAGATTGTCCTTTTCTTAGCTCTGTTATACAAGCTTCCAAGTCTTTTTCAGTAACACCTTGATCTTTTAGAATTTGTGAGAATTTACTTTTTGATTTAAATAAAGCAAGAAAAACATCTTCAATAGAAACGTATTCTCCTCCTGTTTTTTTTGAGATAGCAACCGCATCTCCCAATGTTTTAACTAAGGTTCTCGACAATATTTGATCCGAGCCGCTTACTTTTGGAAAACGTTCTATTTCTTTATCAATAATTTGATTTAAAAGTGTTGAATTGACATCAAGTTTTTTTAGTAAATATGGAATTACGTTTTGATCAACGGCTTGCATTCCTTTGAAAAGGTGCTCATTTTCAATTTGTTGATGTTCAAATTCTTGTGCAATTTGTTGCGCGTGTTGTAGCGCTTGTTGTGTTTTTATTGTATAATTGTCAAAGTTCATAATGGGTTATTTTTGTATTTGATTATTCAATTATCTTACCATTCGAACACATACGACAAATTGACATTTATTTAACAAAAAAACTGACGTTTAGTCATAATTTTAAAAATTTATAGATAAATTATGGGCTTATTTGATTCCATTTTAAGCAATAATTCAAACGATTGGCCTGGACCAAAATTTGAAGATATTGATCAACTCAACTCTCTAGTTGAAGCCTCTTTTTTGAAGCCACAACTTATTTTTAAACATTCCACACGCTGTAGTGTAAGTCGTTTTGTACTAAACGAATTTAAAAAAGCTTATAATTTTTCAGAAGTTGATTTTACGGCTTATTTTTTGGATTTACTTAGTTATCGTGAAATTTCAAATGCTATTGCAAATCAGTTTAATGTTGTTCATCAATCGCCACAGCTTTTAATCATCAAAAATGGTAAAGCCATAGCACATGCTTCACACGAAAATGTAAATAAAATTAAACTCACAGAATTTTTGAACTAAACGCCCAATTCTTCTAAAAGCTCTGTAATTCTTGAACTTGAGGGTCTTGGTGCATCTGGATCAACAATATTGCCTTTTGGATCAATAAGAATAAATCTTGGAATACCGTCGATTTTATAGGCTTGAATAAAATCGGCTTTCCACCCACTACCAGTAAAAAGTTGAACTCCTGATAAATTTTTCTCAGCGACCATAGTTTTCCATGCTTTGTGTGCTTTTTCCATAGTTCCACTTCGTCTTTCATCATCAACAGAAATACTGATAAACTCAATGTTGCGCCCATGAAATCTTTGTTCTAGTTCCTTCAAAAAAGGAATTTCAACTTTACAAGGCCCACACCATGTTGCCCAAACATCAATATAGACATACTTTCCTCGAAAGTCTTTTAAAGATGAAGTACCACCTTTAAAATTTTCAAAATTCTCAAAAGTAGGAGAAGGAGTACCTTTTGCCAATTCCCTTCTCAGTACTTGTCGATCTTCGTAAAACTTTGTGTAGGCTATTTTCATTTTTTTGAAATTGGTATTATCAATCTCAAAATATGAGCTGTCTATTGATGTATAGCTAGATTTTAAATCTTGAAAATCCTTTTCTAAAGCGTTAAAAGCATCTTGAAAGGCTTTTGGATTTTTATCAAACAAATCATTAGTAAGATGTTTTTCTTGAAGTAAAGCGTATGCAATTAAAACATTGCTTTTTTCGGCATCATCTCCTTTAAATTTTAAAGTTTCGTCAAATTCCTTAGTATCTAAAGTAAAAGAAGTTGAGTTGCCATTTTTTAAAAATATTGTGCCTACTTCATTACCATCAAAAAAGCGATAGCGCCCTTCCTCAACCTTCAGGGTATCCGAAAATGAACCATCTTCCTCAACGGCTATTTGTTTTTTGTAGCCATTATCTGGGTTTGTAATTGTAATTTTATCAGAACTTGGATTGAATATTTTTCCAGAAAGTTCAACGTGGTCTTTTGGTTTTTGACAACCAGCCAAAATTATGGCAATACAAATTGTGTAAAATGAGGTTTTATTCATAATAAATGATTCTAGGATTTAAATGTTTTACGAAGTTACATTTTTTTTTACACTTCTATGTTTTTTTAAAAACTCCCTTTGAAGTATATTCTTTTTTTGGACCACACACCACATGAGTGATTTCAAAGTGTCCATCGTTCAAAAATTTATATGAAGAAGCGTAGACATCTTTTACACAAAAATGGGTAGCTTTTGCACTAAGACTTCCATTTTTTTCTTTTTTCAAGATAACATTTTGAAATAGTTCCTTAGGGTTTTCAAAAAAATACACCTCAAAACCAGTAGGACTAGGTTTATAAATGTATTTTCTGGCACACATCATTTCTTTTCCATCTGCTAGAATCATCATCCCTTTTTCGGAATATTTAAACTCATTAGCATTAGTTTTTGTAAAATTTGCTTTGCCAAGAACCTTGACTCCATTGTTATAAAAACGTTCTAAATTCCAATCGCCAACTAAATCTTCTAAAATTGGAAAATTTTCTGAATTTTTATTGGTGTTTTTAGGCATGATTATTATCTTTAATGAAGCTAAAAGTATAGTCTTTTCAAAATTAGACATAATAAATTAATTGTATCAATTATTTGGAAATTTTCATTGAATAATGCACTTTTGATGGACTCCAATAGAGCAATTATGCATAAAATAACAACACATCCATTAAGCTTACCTGCACTCAATGATTTGATTATCAATCAATCTGCCATTGAATTATCATCAGAAGTAAAAGAAAATATAGTCAATTGTAGGACATATTTAAATCAAAAAATGCAAAATTCTGAGACACCAATTTATGGTATCAATACTGGTTTTGGTGCCTTGTGCGATGTTTCGATTAATTCCAATCAATTAGTTCAGCTTCAAGAAAATTTGGTGCGCTCTCATGCGTGTGGTACAGGGAAATTGGTGCCTCAGCATATTATTAAATTGATGCTTTTGCTAAAAATCAAATCTTTATCGAATGGGAATAGTGGTGTACAACTTGCAACTGTTCAGCGTCTTGTTGATTTTTATAATCTTAATCTTTTGCCAGTAGTTTACACGCAAGGCTCTTTGGGAGCTTCAGGGGATTTGGCCCCTTTGGCCCATGTTGCTTTATGTGTGATTGGAGAAGGTGAGATTTGGCACAACGGCGTCCAAAAACCTACTCAAGATGTATTGAAGGCGCATAGCTTAAATCCGATAAAACTGCAATCAAAAGAAGGTTTGGCATTGCTAAATGGGACACAATTTATGTCTGCTTATGCCATACATTGTTTATTAAAATCGTATAAACTTTCCTATTTTTCAGATTTAATAGGTGCTTTATCCTTAGATGCTTTTGATGGCCGAATTGAACCCTTTGACCCATTAGTTCAGTTGATACGTCCACACAAAGGCCAAATTCTTACTGCTCAACGTATACGTCAGCTCTTACATGATAGTCCTTTGATGCAACATGAAAAAATTCATGTCCAAGATCCATATTCTTTTCGTTGTATGCCACAAGTTCATGGCGCTACAAAAGATGCATTGGAACATATTTCTTCCGTAGTTTTAACAGAAGTTAATTCTGTTTCTGATAACCCAAATATATTTTCACAAGCCGATAAAATTATATCGGGAGGAAATTTTCATGGACAACCTCTGGCTTTGAGCCTAGATTTCTTAAAAATAGCCATGTCTGAACTTGGGAGTATTTCTGAACGAAGAACATATAAATTGATATCTGGAGAGCGTGGTTTGCCCTCGTTTTTAGTCAATTCACCAGGATTAAATTCTGGCTATATGATTCCTCAGTATACAGCGGCAAGTATTGCAAGTGCAAATAAACAACTAGCTACTCCTGCTAGCGTAGATTCTATTGTGTCCTCCAATGGTCAAGAAGATCATGTAAGCATGGGGGCCAATGCTGCTACACAAGCTTTTGAGCTTGTTGACAATGTGGAGCGAATTCTTGCAATTGAATTGATGAATGCATCTCAGGCCTTACAAATGAGAACATTAAAAACATCACCTTTTTTGGAGCAGTTTTTAGCTTCTTTCAGAAAGGAAGTTTTGTTTACTGAAAATGATAAACCACTTTATATAGATATCAAAACAACAATATGTTTTATGCAGTCATTAAATTTTGATAATGATGTGCTTTTTGAGACAATTTCAGCATAAAAAACCCCTGCAATCTGCAAGGGTTTATTTACAGAATAAAGAAATCTATTTTATTGTTCTTCTGATTTTTTTGGACTTGTAATTTTGATATTTAATTCAGTATCGTTTTTACCAATATCCATCGTGATGCTATCACCTTCTTGAACAGTTGACTTGATAATTTCTTCAGCAATGGCATCTTCTACATATTTTTGAATAGCACGCTTTAGTGGTCGCGCACCGTATTGTTTATCAAATCCCTTTTCGGCAATAAAGTTTCTCGCTTTTTTACTCAATTTTAGTTTGTAGCCAAGTTCTGAAATTCGCTCAAGCAGTTTTTCTAGTTCGATATCAATAATTTTATCAATATCTTCTTTTTCTAGCGTATTAAAAACAACCACATCATCAATTCTATTCAAAAATTCAGGAGCAAAAGCTTTTTTCAATGCATTTTCAATAACGCCACGAGCATTAGCACTTTCTTGTTGTTTTTGGGCCGCAGTTCCAAAGCCAACACCGGTTCCAAAATCCTTTAGTTTTCG
>CBFHNG010000072.1:0-5352 GCA_965657165.1 Flavobacteriaceae bacterium | reverse complement strand
CATTTTTATTTTGATATTTGCAACTATTGTAGGTAGTTTTTGGGTTTGGTGGAAAAATCGAAAAAAAGAATCATCATCGTTGTTTAAAATGGCTATTGGTGTTATTATCATGGGATGGGGTTTCTTTTTTATGTCGGCAGCTTCAATGGAATATGAAAGTACTGGGTCTTCAGCAATGTATTGGCTAATTTTTGCGTATTTGTTCCACACGTTGGGAGAATTATGTGCTTCACCCGTTGCCCTCTCTTTTATAACAAAACTTGCCCCAGAACGATGGATGGCATTTATGATGGGTGCCTATTTTGCAGCAACAGGACTTGGTAATAAAGTTGCTGGACTTTTAGGAGAATCTGCATCCGAATTTGGGGAGTTTACAATCTTTACAGGAATCGTAATATTCTGTACTATTTTTGGTATTTTGGTTATAGCAATACTCAAACCACTCAAAAGACTTACTCACGGCGCAGAAGAAATTTCATTAGAATCATAATCACAAAAACCAACCAAAATGAGTACTTCAACAGATCAAATCTTTAAAGACAAAGTTTTAGGGCATCCAGCAGGACTGTTTGTATTATTTTTTACGGAAATGTGGGAACGTTTTTCGTATTACGGAATGCGGGCACTACTCGTAATGTTTTTCACGGCCTCATTAATGGACGAGGGTTGGGGTTGGCCGCGAGAATATGCCTACGCTATTTTTGGAACGTATACCTCATTGGTCTACCTCTCTACACTGTTAGGAGGTTATTTTGCCGATAAAATCATTGGATACCGTTATGCTGTAGCCGTCGGTGCTTTGCTCATGACTTTGGGGCATGGTGCAATGGCATTAGAAACACCATTTTTCATTTATACTGGGCTAACACTTTTGGTTTTTGGAAGTGGTTTTTTTAAACCCAATATGACTTCCATCATCTCGGAAATGTACAAAGGGAAAGACGAAAAGAAAGATGGCGCTTACACTATTTTCTATATGGGTGTAAATGCAGGAGCCTTCTTGGGTATTTTGTTGTGTGGCTATTTAGGTGAAAAAGTAGGTTGGCGTTGGGGCTTTGGCCTTGCAGGTATTTTTATGTTCTTTGGATTATTACAATTCTGGTTTGCCCAAAATATTTTTGGTGATATAGGTAAAAAGCCCATTAAAACAGATGATTCTGCTAATGAAGTTTCTGAAAACGAACCAAAATTCAATCCTTTTACTCATGTTCAATTAGCCATTATAACTATCGCCTCGCTTCTGGGACTTTCTTGGATTCTAAATGATCCTGTATCAAAAATCTCAGAGGGAGCATACAACTTATTCGATTTTCAAATGTTCGGCACAGACGGCTCTAATGTTGTTATTTTGACTGCGCTGATTTTGTTTGTGGTATTGCTTGTCATCCGTATACCTCGTTACGATAGAATTACAAGAGATCGAATGCTAGCAGTAATGTTTTTTGCATTTATCACTATATTCTTTTGGGCTATTTTTGAACAAGCACCAAGCAGTTTAACCATTTTTGCAAGGGACTACACGCAACGAATTTTGGAAGGTAATGCCGCAGATATTTTTAAAGTTGTCAATTCACTTATGACGATTGTTCCGCTTGGAATTATCACATGGGTTTTGATATTATTATTTAGAAAAACGTTTGCCAAATATGCACTGTCAAATATTATTTTAGCTCTAAGTTTTGTTATTATTTGGGGAATTTCAATATGGATGCTCAATGTAGAGTTTGAAAAAGAAATTGCAGAAGTACCAGCCTCTTGGTTTGGTGTCCTAAATTCTTTATTTATAATTGCTTTTGCACCTTTGTTCTCCAAATGGTGGGAGAGTAAATACAATCCTAATGCAAACATGAAATACGCTATTGGTATGGTACTTTTAGGTCTAGGAATGGCGTGTGTTGCCATTGGCGCATCTGACATCCCTGTTGGTGCTGCTACGGCTTCTGTAAGTATGATTTGGTTAATTCTTGTATATTTTTTCCATACTATGGGTGAACTTTGTATATCGCCTGTTGCATTATCTTATGTAAGTAAGCTAGTTCCTGGGCGTATGATTGCAATGATGTTTGGGATTTGGTACCTCGCAGTTGCCATTGGTATGAAACTTGCGGGTGTATTTGGTGAAGCCTCGGAAGGTATAGCAAGTGAATACGGTTTGAGTTATTTCTTCTGGATTCTTACAGCTGTAGCTGTAGGTCTAGGCGTTCTTTCGGCAGTGCTTTATCCTGTCATCAAAAAACTCATGCATGGCGTAAAATAAAAGTTTAAAAAATGATTTGCATAAAAACTGAAATACCAGCGTATTTGTGCCAAATAGATGACGAACTAAAAGCCATTTACCATAGTAAAGATTCTGTGTGTATTTGGGTGTTTAAAACACGTGAAAAAAGAAATGCCTTTGTCGACGAAACCATGGGGATGAACAAAACACAACGAACAAACCATTACAGCGAAAATTATGTTTAGACTAAAACACATACTTGTTCTTTTTATTTTTGGCTTTTCACTTTGTGGAACTGCACAAGAAATCAATTGGTTAACCATGAATGAAGCGTTAGCTCAACAAAAAGATCAACCCAAAAAAATAATGATTGATATGTACACTGTTTGGTGTGGGCCATGCAAAATGTTGGATCGCAATACATTTTCCAATAAAAAACTGGCCGAATATGTGAATGCCAATTATTATGCTGTAAAATTCAATGCCGAAGGAGATGAGTCGGTCGATTTTAAAGGGCAACCGCTTTCTAATCCCAAATATGACCCTGCCAAATCCAGACGCCGAAATAGCCAACACCAATTGACACGATATTTTGGCGTATCGGCCTATCCAACAATTGTGTTTTTGGGCGAAAATGCAGAGTTTTTGGCCCCAATACCAGGGTATAAAACTCCAGACCAATTGGAGCTATATCTTAAACTTTTTGCCGAAGACCACTATAAAACCATTACAAGCCAAAAAGCTTTTAATGAGTATTATAAAGCGTTTAAACCTTCTTTTACTCCTTGATGATTTAAGTCATAAATAAAAGCGCCATCCTCAAAAGTATCATGAAAATGGATACTTTTTTTTGTACATGTTTTTTGCCACCGTTTTACGTAACTTTTATAATTACTACCGTCAGCGATAATTAGTTTTGGTTTCAATATTTTTATCACCTTTTCAAGGTTTATTTTTGGACTATTTCTAAGCAAAATCCAATCAAATTTTACGGATTTTAAATCAAAATGGCTTAGACTATCGATTATGATTAAATTATGATCGTCTATTGAATAAAATCGTTTTAGATTCAATTTTGATGTATTATCTATACCTTCATTAGTTATGTAATCTTCTATGAATGAAAATTGTTCATTATTTTTTTCTGTATTATGGATTTCAAAATTAGTCCCATTTTTAAATCCCAAAATGGTATGCTTTGTCTTTTGAAAAACAATAAATTCTTGCTTAGAATTAATTTTAAAGACTAATAAAACATACAATTGAAAAATCAGAACAGAAGTTAATAACAGGACTGTTTTTTTAAATGTCTTTGAAATCACATATTTGAAAAATAATACAATTATAATATAGAATAGCACCAACATATTGAGGTCAAAAGTGATGTTTTTAAAAAGTAAAAATTCAAACTTTGCTACCAAATGTGCCGAAGTATTCATTATATCAATTAAATTTTCAAAACCATAGGCTAACCACACACTGAATTTGAATCCTTCAAAAATAATAATCAAAATGCCTAGCCATAAACACACCACTAGTGCTGGAACAACCAACAAATTAGCTAGAAAGAACAACCCAGGAAATTGATGAAAATAGAAGAGCCCAAGCGGTAAAATTCCTAGTTGAGCGGCAGCAGACACTTTTAATAGCGTGGCAATAGATTTTATTAAAATATGTTTTGGCGACCAAAAACGATTCAATATAGGGGTGACAATTAATAGACCTAAAACAGCACTATAACTCAATTGAAACCCAACATCATAAACATAGTTTGGGTTTAAAAATAACAGCAGAAACGCGGAAATTGAAAGTGTATTAATGCTATTCGATGGTCGATTTAATCCGCTTGCAAGGGCAAAACAACTGAACATTGTTACCGCACGAACAATAGAGGGACTTAGGCCTGTAACAAATGCAAAAGACCATAATATCGTGATCATCAAAAGACTACGAATTTTTCTACCTTGTTTTGTTCTTGCCAAAGGGTACAATAAAAATTCTAATATTTTCAATAAAATCCCCACATGAAGTCCAGAAAGCGCAAGGATGTGAATTACTCCAGAATTTTTATAATCTGCTTTAATTTCATCTGGTATTTCACCTCGTTTTCCTAAATAAAATGCTTTTAGAAACGCTTGTGCAGTAGAATTAATATGTAGTTTATCAATTTTTTTAGCTATAAAATTTCGAGCTAAGGACGCCATTCCATTGATGCTTTTTTTTCCTTTTCTTATGACATATGTGGTGTTTTGATGCATTGAAATTTTATGAAAAATACCTTTCCGTTCAAGGAATTTTTTATAATCAAAACCATGAGGGTTTTTAGGGGGGCTTATTGGGCTAAGTTGTGTTTTTAGAAATAATAGGTCATCGACTTTATATGTTGCAGCTTTTGAGTCTTTTGAGGTTTCGATTAAAATTGCACCTCTAGATTTTTGCTGATTGATCTCCAGTACTTTTGCTATATATCGGTAATTATATGTTGTTGGATTCATTTCTTTTGTGATACAAAGCAATAGGGTTTCTGGCTCATTTTTTGTAAAATAGCTATAGTGGTTTTTAGTTGTTTTTGGATGTTGAAGTTTTGTATTTAATAACCCCATAACAACAAATAAAAGGAACAAGAAGTATGATGAAATGATACTTTTATAAACAGAAGTTTTAAAATGAAAAAATAGTCCAAGGCAAAATGTTACTCCCAAAACAATGAGTAGTATATGAATTTCCAAAGACACATAGCAACTTAAAAATATTCCACAAATCAGAGCAATCGTTAATTTTGGGATGGGGTAGTTGTAGGAATTAGGAAACATTAAAAAAAAACAATTTGGGCTGTTAAGTTGCTAATTTAAAAAAAACCACCATCTAAAAGGTGGTTTTTTTATACCCCATTTTCCCGCTTATGACGTAAAAACGCCCGAATATTACGTCAAATGGCCGTTTGTTACATGACCCTTGAAATGTATTTTAGTATTCCCTAACTTGTACGCAAATTTTTAAAACATACCCAAAATCTACTACGTTATGAAAGCACACCTATACCGCTTTTTTAAGCATTATGCCGCGCTTTTGGTCTTTGCACTATTGGTTACGAATTGTGAAAGAGATATACTTCCAAAAACTTCACATCAAGA
>CBFHNG010000071.1:0-5464 GCA_965657165.1 Flavobacteriaceae bacterium | reverse complement strand
AAGGCACCTATCCTTTGGAAAAAGATATGATGAGTGAAATGGATGCTCTGGAAAAAATTTTTAAATCCTATGGAGTAGAGGTGTACCGGCCTAATGTCATCAATAATTGTAATCAAATTTTTGCAAGAGACATTGCTTTTGTGATTGAAAATAAATTAATTAAATCTAATATTTTACCGGATAGAGCACAAGAATTTACAGCGTTGTCAGCTATTTTAAATCAAATTCAACCCGAACATATTATAGAACTTCCAGAGGATTGTCATGTAGAGGGTGGAGATGTGATTTTATGTAATGATCATATATTCGTTGGGGTTTATACAGGAGAGGATTATCCAGATTTTATAACTGCACGAACAAACATGAAAGCAGTTAAAGCACTTCAAAAACTTTTCCCAAATAAGACTGTAAAACCTTTAGAATTAAAAAAATCTAACACCAATCCACAAGAGAATGCACTTCACTTGGATTGTTGTTTTCAACCCATAGGTCGTGGAAAAGCACTCATTCACAAAGAGGGGTTTCTTAAAGCATCTGATTATATGTTTTTAGAAAACTTTTTTGGCAAAGAGCATCTTTTTTTAGCTACAAAAGAAGAGATGGCCGCTATGTATTGTAATGTATTTTCCATTTCAAATAATGTGATTATTTCCGAACAAAACTTTACAAGATTGAATGCATGGCTAGAGGCCCAGTCTTTTAAGGTTGAAAAAGTGAAATACTCCGAAGTTTCAAAACAAGGTGGATTACTACGATGTTCCACCCTGCCATTAATACGCTCATAGAAATGAACAAACAAATCACGAACTCTATTTTGATGATTAGGCCTGTTCAATTTCGAATGAATGAACAAACGGCAGTCAATAATTATTATCAAAAAACAATTGGGCATCTAAGGCCTGCTGCAGTAAATGCATTGGCAGTTGAAGAATTTGATGCATTTGTTCAAAAACTACAAGCAGCTGGAATTCAAGTAGTTGTGGTAGATGATACTAAAGAGTTTGATACTCCAGATTCAATTTTCCCCAATAATTGGATTTCTTTTCATCAAAACGGAACAATAGCTTTGTATCCTATGTTTGCCGAAAATAGACGCTTCGAACGGAAAGAATCTGTAGTTGAGGCCGTAGAGCAAAAAGGATTTTCTATAAAGCATGTTGTAGATTATACCGAAGCCGAGCAAGAAAATCTATTTTTGGAAGGGACAGGAAGTATTATTTTGGATCGAGAGTACCAAAAGGCATATTGTGCACTTTCCCCTAGAGCAGATGAACAACTTTTTATTGAATTTTGTGAAGATTTTGATTTCTTTCCTGTTATTTTTTCTGCGTATCAAACCGTAAATCAAAAGAGGGAAAAAATTTATCATACCAATGTTATGATGTGTATTGGAAGCACTTTTGCAGTGATTTGTTTGGATTCAATTGATGATAAAAAAGAACGCAAAAATGTTATAACTCATCTTAAAAAAGATAACAAAGAAATTATAGATATCACAGAACAACAAGTCAATCAATTTGCAGGAAATATGCTACAACTATTAGGTAAAAACAATACACCTTTCCTAATTATGAGTCAATCTGCTTTTGATTCATTACGTGCAGATCAGCTTTCAAAATTAGAAAAACATACAAAAATCATTTCTAGCTCATTACAAACTATTGAAGCCTGTGGAGGCGGTAGTGCACGCTGTATGATGGCAGAAATATTTTTGCCAAAAGTGCTCAAATAATAGATGCAAAAAAATGTATCTTTGTCTGTGAAAATCAATATTTAATGAGTCTTCAAAGTCGTCTTTCTCAGTATATAAAAACAGCGTTCAATGCATTGTATCAATCGGATTTAGAAAATATTGAATTTCAAGCCACCCGAAAAGATTTTGAAGGCGACATTACAGTAGTTACGTTTCCAATGCTTCGTGTTGTAAAAATGAATCCAGCTCAGTTGGGGGAGCAATTAGGGACATATTTGGTAGAGCATAGTAAAGAGGTGGTTTCTTTTAATGTAGTCAAAGGATTTTTAAATTTGGTGCTTTCAGATGCTTATTTTATGGATGTATTCAAAACAATACATTCTAATCCAAAATTTGGCTTTGTAACTCCAAGTCAAATAGATGCTGTAATGGTAGAATATTCGTCTCCAAACACAAATAAACCTTTGCATTTGGGTCATGTTAGAAATAATCTTCTGGGATATAGTGTTGCCGAAATATTGAAAGCTTCGGGAAAGAAAGTTTATAAAACACAAATCATAAATGATCGAGGAATTCATATCTGTAAAAGCATGCTAGCTTGGCAGCGTTTTGGTGAGGGGCAAACGCCTAAATCTACGGGTTTGAAGGGGGACAAATTGGTTGGAAATTTTTATGTAAAATTTGATAAAGAATACAAAAAAGAGATTCAAGAATTAGAAAAAAAAGGACACGCAAAAGACGAAGCAAAAGCCATTGCACCCATACTTTTGGACGCACAAGAAATGCTGAGACAATGGGAAGCTGGTGATGAAGAAGTCGTATCATTGTGGAAAACAATGAACGAATGGGTGTACAACGGTTTTGATATTACATATAAAAACTTAGGCGTAGATTTTGATAGTTATTATTACGAAAGTGAAACCTATCTTTTGGGTAAATCTTTTATAGAAGAAGGTTTAAAAAAAGGCGTATTTTTTAGAAAAGAAGATGGTTCTGTTTGGTGCGATTTGTCGGAGGATGGATTGGATGAAAAAATTGTACTCCGCGCCGATGGAACAGCGGTTTACATGACTCAAGATATTGGAACAGCTATTCAACGTGTAAAGGATTGTCCAGACATTTCTGCGATGGTATATACGGTTGGAAATGAGCAAGATTACCATTTTAAAGTACTTTTTCTAATTCTAAAAAAACTAGGATTTGAATGGTCTCAAAACCTCTATCATTTAAGTTATGGTATGGTTGATTTGCCTAGTGGTAAAATGAAAAGTAGAGAAGGAACTGTTGTTGATGCCGATGATTTAATTGCTGAAATGACAAGTACAGCAAAACTTATTTCTCAAGAATTAGGAAAGCTTGATGGCTATTCTGAAGAAGAAAAAAATCAAACATATACAACCATTGGTTTGGGAGCTTTAAAATATTTTATATTAAAAGTTGATCCCAAAAAATCAATCCTTTTTGACCCCAAAGCTTCTGTAGACTTTCAGGGAAATACAGGGCCTTTTGTTCAGTATACCTATGCAAGAATTCAGGCCATTTTAAGAAAAGCATCAATAGATGAAAATTTGATTTCTCACGAAATAAAATTATCAGATAAAGAGAAAAATGTATTGAAACAACTTCAACTTTTTCCTCATACAATTCAACAAGCGGCCGCTAATTATAGTCCAGCCCTCATAGCAAATTATACTTATGACTTAGTCAAAGAATTCAATTCTTTTTATCAAAATATTTCAATTCTTGGTGCTGAAAGTGTTGCGCTAATGCAGTTTCGGGTTCAACTTTGTAGTGCTGTTGGAACAACCATAAAAAATGCATTTAGTTTGTTGGGTATTCAAGTGCCAGAGCGTATGTAGTTCTAATCTCAGATGAATCAAGATATAAAATCCTATATTCCAGAGTCTGCATTTGATCAAGTTTTTCAATTGCTTTCGGATGAATGCTTGGAAGTGGTTGTCAAAAAAGCGCGAAAAACCCGACACGGAGATTATAGAAAGTTAAAAAATGGTCGTCATCAAATTACCATAAACTCCAATCTTAATCCCTATCGTTTTTTGGTGACTTTGTTACATGAAATTGCACACTATGAAGCGTATCAGCAGCATGGTCCAAAAATTAAACCCCATGGCAAGGAATGGAAATTAACGTTTCAACGTCTTGCTTTACCCTTTTTAAGGCCTGAAATTTTTCCAACTCAAGTCTTACCATTTTTGGCACAATATTTTAAAAACCCCAAAGCAAGCAGCGATTCAGATGTGCTTTTGTCGAGGTCGCTCATGGAGTTTGATCCGCCCAACGAAAAAACGTTTATCTTTGAAGTAGTTGAAGGAGCAAAATTTAAAACTCATAACGGTAAGCTATTTCGAAAAGGAAAAAAAAGACGAACACGCTATGAGGCAACAGAGCTTCAGTCGGGGCGTTTGTACGCTTTTAGTCCAAATGCAGAAATTGAATTAATTAATGAATAAAATGAATAAAAACTATTATGCAGTCATAATGGCGGGAGGAGTTGGTTCTCGGTTTTGGCCTGTAAGTAAAACCGCCTTTCCAAAGCAATTCCATGATATGTTGGGCAGTGGTCAAACGCTTTTACAAAAAACGGTGTCTCGACTAGAACAGCTTATTCCATCGGAAAATATTAGAATTCTAACCAATAGTATTTATACCGATTTGGTACTACAACAATTGCCTCAATGTTCTAAAAATCAGGTCATTGCAGAACCCGCTATGCGTAATACTGCGCCTTGTATTTTGATGGCTTCGCTAAAAATTCATAAAGAAAATCCTAATGCAGTGATGGTTGTTGCCCCTAGCGATCATTGGATAGAAGATGAGGTTGCTTTTTCTGATGATTTGAAAGCTGCATTTGATCATGCTCAGGACTCTAACGCTTTAATGACACTTGGAATTAGACCAACTTTTCCAAATACAGGATATGGCTATATTGAATATGATATTTCAACAGAAAATCGCGTTAAAGATGTTGCAAATTTCAGAGAAAAACCCAATTATGAAACAGCCATAAAATTTCTTGAAGCCGGCAATTTTTTATGGAATGCAGGTATTTTTATTTGGTCCTCGAAAACTGTATTGGAAGCATTCCAAACTCTTCAACCCAATATGTATGCTTTATTTTCTGCAGGAAATACAGTTTACAATACAACTAATGAAGATGAATTTGTAAGTGTAAATTATGAAAAGGCAGAAAATATTTCGGTAGATTATGCCATTATGGAACACAGTAAAAATGTTTGTGTAATTGCTGCTACTTTTGATTGGAATGACCTTGGTACTTGGGGGAGTTTGTATACAAAAATTGCTAATGAATCTAATGAAAATGCAGTTGTTAATGCACGACTTCTATCTAATGACTCAAAAGGTAATATGATTAAAACAGATTCTAATAAAATCGTAGTTATTGATAGTTTGAATGACTTTATAGTTGTAGAAGAGAATGAAATTTTGCTTATATTTCCGAAAAGTAAAGAACAAGACATTAAGCAATTAAGGCAAAATGTCAAAGATACATTTGGTGAAAATTACATTTAGAAATGAATCAAAATCAAGAGTCACAACAGCAACAGCAAGAATTTATTGATTCTAAAGCTGCCGTAAAGGCCGATGCAAAAGGACTATTTGCGTCCATTAAAATATTTTTAGTGGAACTGCTCGATTTTAGACATGATACAGATCGTGAAGCCACTATTTCTGCTATTAAAGCAGATATTCCTTTTAAAGGCGCTACCGCATGGATTCTTATTTGTTCAA
>CBFHNG010000070.1:0-5786 GCA_965657165.1 Flavobacteriaceae bacterium | reverse complement strand
ATACCTTCTTCGATTTCATTGACATAAATAAACTCATCAGCAGTATGGGATCTTGTACTGTCTCCAGGCCCCAATTTCAAAGAAGGACAGCTCAACACCGCCTGATCGGAAAGCGTAGGAGAGCCATAAGTTTCTCTACCTAGCGCTGTACCAGCAACAACCAATGGGTGATTTTTCGGAATAGAAGAAGAATTTAAATTTATACTTCTTGGAGAAACTTCAGCATTTGGTAGCTGTTCTTTTATAATGTCTACTACCTCTTGGTTAGAATAGCAATCATTCACACGAACATCTACCACCATAGATAATTTTGCTGGAACAGCATTGTGTTGTTGTCCAGCATTGATTTGCGTAAGTGTCATTTTCACTTTTCCTAAAGTGTCAGAAGTTTTTTCAAATTCATAATTCTGAATCCACTGCATAATAGGTATTGTATTGTAAAGTACATTATCCGTATTGGGGTGAGCAGCATGACTTGGTGTTCCAAAAACATTAATATCAAAAACAACCAACCCTTTTTCGGCAATGGCCAAATGCATTTGAGTAGGTTCTCCAACAATTGCAACATCAATTTTTGGAATAATACTGAGCATACTATTAAGGCCATTTGAGCCACTGCTTTCTTCTTCTGCTGAACCTACAAAAACTAAATTATAGGCCAATGATTCCTGATGATAGAAATAAGTAAAGGTCGCCAACAACGACACCAAACATCCCCCTGCATCATTGCTGCCAAGACCATAGAGCTTCCCATCTTCAATGTGTGCGTCAAATGGATTTTTAGTGTACCCACTATTGGGCTTAACAGTGTCATGATGAGAGTTTAAAAGAAGTGTTGGTTTCGCATCTTCAAAAGTTTTATTGGTGGCCCAAACATTATTTTGATGACGATTGTATGGAATATCAAAAGATTCAAACCACTGCTCCAAAAGCAATGCGGTTGCGTCTTCTTCAGATGAAAAAGAAGGTATTTGAATTAAGTTTTTTAATAACTCAATCGCCGACTGAGTTAGAGAATCTATAGTCATCATAGCGTTAGCGTTGTATAATTATTTGAATGATCGGAAAGCATGCTTGGCTGACCGATACAAACTTTTGAAACTTGATTTTCGAGTGCATCAAAGCAATTTTGCAATTTTGGTAACATCCCATCAGAAACGACTCCGGATTTTACAAGGTCTTTGTATTTAACTTTGTCAATTATTTTTATGACTGAGTTATCATTGTTTTTATCTTCTAAAACTCCTGTTTTTTCGAAACAATAATATAGTGTAATATCAAAAACATCCGCTAAGGATTTTGCGAGTGAAGCGGCAATTGTGTCTGCATTGGTATTGAGCAATTGCCCATTTTTATTGTGTGTAATAGCAGAAAAAACAGGAACTAATCCTGCATTCAGTAACAATGAAATATACTCCGAATTCACTTTTTGAATATCCCCCACAAAGCCATAGTCAACCACTGAAACGGGCCGTTTTACAGATTGAATTGAATTGGCATCAGCGCCAGAACACCCTACGGCATTACAGTTCAATCCTTGCAACATGGCGACAATAGAAGTGTTAATTTTTCCCGCATAAACCATAGTAATGACCTCCAGTGTTTGGACATCAGTTATTCGACGTCCATCGACCATTTGAACATCCAATTGCATTTTTTTTGATAATGCTGTCGCTGATTTTCCACCACCATGGACCAGAAGTTTTAACCCATCAATTGCCGCAAATTGAGTTAAAAATTCTTTTTTTACTTTTGAATCATCAAGAATGTGACCCCCTATTTTTACAATTTTCAATGACTGCTTCATAATGATTCTAAAATTTGTTTCAGTACAATTTGAGCAGCGTAAGTACGATTGTTGGATTGCTCTATACATAAGGATTGAGAGCTATCCAAAACAGCATCTTCCACAACTACGTTTCGGCGAACAGGAAGACAATGCATAAATTTGGCTTGTCCGATTTTATCTTCAGTAATCATCCAATCAGATGTTGGAGTTAAAATTTTTCCATAATCATTGAAGCTGCTCCAGTTTTTGGCATAAACAAAATCTGCATTTTGAAGCGCCTCTTCTTGATTGTAAAACACTGGCGTACCTTTAACTATTTTTGGGTCTAAATCGTAGCCTTCGGGATGAGTGATACACAAGTCAACATCCTGTAACTGCATCGTTTGTAAAAAAGAATTTGCAACAGCATGTGGAAGCGCCTTTGGATGTGGCGCCCAAGATAGAACTACTTTTGGTTTTTTTTGTTGGCGTTGCTCTGCAATAGTGATAGCATCGGCCAAGCCTTGCAATGGATGTGCAGTTGCACTTTCCATATTGATTACAGGAACTGAAGCCAAACTAGAAAACGCCTTTAAAATCCATTCCGATTGATCTTTTGCCTTATCCGTTAAGGTTGGAAACGCTCTAACTCCAATAATTGAAGCATATTGAGAAATCACCTGAGCAGCTTCTTTTATGTGTTCTGAGGTATCAAGGTTCATAACAACGCCATCTTCAAACTCCAATCGCCACGCATCACTAACATTCAAGACAATAACAGTCATGCCTAAATTTTTAGCCGCCAATTCTGTGCTAAGACGGGTACGTAAACTAGCATTGAAAAAAAGCAGTACCAATGTCTTTTGTTTCCCAAGTGAATGGTATGCAAAAGGGTTATTTTTTAAAGCAATAGCATCTTGAACTGTTGTGTTCAAATTTGAAATATCTCCTATATTTAAAAATTGATTCATAATTCTTGTTTTAATGCACTAAAAAAGGTGTCAATATGTTCTTTTTTAATGGTTAGAGGTGGAAGTATGCGAATTAAGTTTGGATTTTTAGAGCTCCCCGTAAATATTTTATGTTTAAAAAGAAGTGCTTTCCTTAGTTCTGCCACAGGAAAATCAAACGCTAACCCTAGCATCAACCCTCGCCCTTTAAGTTGAAGAATTTGAGGAACTTCTTTGGCTTTTTCTCTAAAATAAATCTCCATGTATTGTGCATTTTGCATTAAATTTTGAGTTTCTAAAACCTCCAAAACACTAAGAGTCGCAGCGCAAGCCAAATGATTTCCTCCAAAGGTTGTTCCCAAAAGTCCATAAGAGGCTTGAATTTCTGGATGAATTAAAATTCCACCAACAGGAAATCCGTTACCCATACCTTTGGCCATGGATATAATGTGTGGTATAATTCCATGTTTTTGAAAAGCAAAAAAATCACCGCTTCGCCCAAATCCAGATTGCACCTCATCAGCAATCAGTACGGCGCCATAAGTTTTGCAAAGTGTTTCAAGTCCTTGATAAAATGCTGTTGTACTTTGATCTAATCCCCCTACTCCTTGAATACATTCAATAATAATGGCACAAGTATTTCCTTTTTGAAGCGTTGTTTCTACAGCTTTTAAATCGCCTAAAGCCAAAAATTGAACGTCTTGTTGTGCGTTTAATGGCGCTACAATTTTGGGGTTATCCGTACTTGCAACAGCTGCTGAAGTACGTCCGTGAAACGAATTTTCAAAAGCAATAATTGAAGGTTTATTAGTGTGAAACGAGGCTAACTTTAAGGCATTTTCATTCGCCTCTGCACCAGAGCTACACATGAATAATTCATAATTATTACAGTTAGAAGCTATTGCTAATTTTTCTGCTAATTGGATTTGTAATGGGTTTTTAACGGCATTACTATAAAATCCTATTTGATTTAATTGTTCTGATAAATTTTGAACATAGGTTGGGTGAGAATGCCCAATAGAAATGACAGCGTGACCACCATACAAATCTAAATACTCAACGTCATTTTCATCAAAAACATTGACGTCTTTTGCTCGAACTGGTGTGATATCAAACAACGGATAAACATCAAATAACTTCATACCTGATTGGTTTTAATAGCATTAATTTTTTGAAATGACGCCACCATGCCTTGAATCAAAGAAGAGCTCAAACCCTTGTGTTCCATTTCATTTAAGCCTTCAATAGTACATCCCATAGGTGTCGTCACTTTATCAATTTCTTGCTCTGGATGATTTCCATTTTTGATTAATAATTGAGCTGCTCCTTCGCTGGTGTACATGGCCAAACGTTGTGCTTCTTCAGCATCAAAACCAAGCTGAATGGCCGCTTGTGTAGTGGCTCGAATTAGACGCATCCAAAAGGCAATGCCACTAGCACAAATTACGGTTGCTGCTTGCATCTGTTCTTCTGGAATGCATATTGTTGCGCCCAACCTATTAAAAATAGCTTCTGCCACAGAAATTCTGCCTTTTCCAGCAGTGTTACTACACAAACATGTCATGGATTTCCCAACAGCAATTGCTGTATTGGGCATGGCTCTAATGACATGATGTTGTGCGCCAACTATACGTTCTATTTTTGAAATTGGAAAGCCTGTGATGGTTGAAATCACAATGTGTTTTTCGTTAATATGTGTCGCAACTGCTTCTAAAATAGATTGTAAGTGCGCTGGCTGTACTGCAAAAATTAAAATATCAGATTGTTGTACGGCTAAGTTGTTATCCGTTGTTAAGTGCACATTTTTATAGCCGTCAAATTCTTTTAAATTATCCAAACTACGTCGTGTCAAATACAACGACGTAATGGCATTGTTTATAATGAGCCCTTTGGCAATGGATCGCCCTAAATTTCCTGTTCCTATAATTGCGATTTTCATATTAAAATTGATTAAAAATAATTCGCCTTTAGCTTCAATCCTTCGTATTCTTCAAAGTCAAACATCAGATTCATATTTTGAATAGCTTGGCCTGATGCCCCTTTTAAAAGATTGTCTATGGCACTTGTTATGAGTAATTTATTGTTATATTTCGTTAGATGTATCAAACATTTATTGGTATTAACCACCTGTTTTAAATGAATTTCATTTTCAGAAATAACGGTAAATGGTGCATTCTTGTAATAAGATTTATAAAGCGATATAATGTCCTCCAAATTTTCTTCTAGTTCCAAATATAAGGTTGCGAAAATTCCACGAGAGAAATTTCCTCGATTTGGTATAAAATTAAGCTCAGAATCAAACGTTTCTTGTAGTGCAATCAAGGACTCTTTAATTTCCGCCAAATGTTGATGCTCAAAAGCCTTATAATGTGAAAAATTATTATCACGCCATGTAAAATGAGTTGTTGCAGAAGGTTTGGTTCCTGCTCCAGTAGCTCCTGTAACTGCATTAATATGAACCGGACTTTGAATCATATTTTTAGCAGCTAACGGTAAAAGTGCTAATTGAATAGCTGTTGCAAAACAGCCAGGATTTGCAATGTAATTTGCATTTATAATTTTATTTTTATTCAATTCTGGAAGTCCGTATATGAATTGTTTAGCTTGAAAATTAGCAGACGTATTCAATCTAAAATCATGACTCAAATCTATAATCTTTGTGTGATCTGAAAATGTATTGTTTTCCAAAAATGTTTTAGAATTTCCATGCCCTAAACATAAAAACAAAACATCAACACTTGAATTAATTTGATTAGAAAACCTAAACTTTGATTCTCCTACCAAATCTTGATGAATCGCACTTAAATTTTGCCCAGAACTAGAGGTGCTATACACAAAGTTAAGTCTTGCTTTTGGATGATTTAATAGTAATCGAATCAACTCTCCTGCAGTGTATCCTGCGCCACCAATAATACCAACTTCTATCATGATTTTGAATTTACGTTTTGAATAATTTTATTTTGATTAGCCGTGATTTTGATAAACCCTTTTGCATCATCTGCCGTCCAAGCTGTGTTTTTTTCGCCATAACTTCCAAACTCAGACTTCATAAGATCATAGGGAGAAGA
>CBFHNG010000069.1:0-5867 GCA_965657165.1 Flavobacteriaceae bacterium | reverse complement strand
TTATGGTTGATGAACCCGACGAAGAAAGTGCAATTTCAATTTTGAGAGGGATTAAAGAAAAATATGAAACCCACCACAAAGTTCGTATCAAAGATGAAGCAATTATTGGAGCTGTAAAGCTATCCACAAGATATATTAGCAATCGTTTTTTACCAGACAAAGCCATTGATTTGATGGACGAGGCTGCTTCAAAATTACGAATGGAAATCAATTCTAAACCTGAGGAATTGGATGTATTGGATCGAAAAGTCATGCAATTAGAAATTGAAATTG
This sequence comes from Flavobacteriaceae bacterium, assembly GCA_965657165.1. Classification (GTDB taxonomy): domain Bacteria; phylum Bacteroidota; class Bacteroidia; order Flavobacteriales; family Flavobacteriaceae; genus UBA3537. Next base: position 5,594 of record CBFHNG010000069.1, on the reverse strand, counting down.
AAGCCATAAAACGTGAAAAAGATGATGTTAAACTCAAAGCACTAAGTGCAGATTTAGCCAATATTAAAGAAGAAAGAAACACTTTAGAAGCACAATGGCGCAGCGAAAAAGAAATGGTAGATTCAATTCAAAGCGCAAAATCTGACATTGAAATCTTGAAAATAGAAGCAGAACGTGCAGAGCGTGATGGCGATTATGGAAAAGTTGCAGAATTGCGCTATGGAAAAATCAAAGATGCACAAGCTCATCTTGAGGACTTACAGCAAAAACTAATTGAAAATAAGAAATCTGCACTTATTAAAGAGGAAGTGACCTACGAAGATATTGCAGAAGTGATAGCAAAATGGACAGGAATTCCTGTCACAAAAATGATTGAGACTGAGCGGGAAAAACTTTTAAAATTAGAACAAGAACTTCATAAGAGAGTCGTTGGTCAAGAAGAAGCTGTTGCTGCAGTTAGTGACGCTGTAAGACGTAGTAGAGCTGGTCTACAAAATCCAAAAAAACCAACAGGAACATTTTTATTTTTGGGAAGTACAGGAGTTGGAAAAACAGAGTTAGCAAAAACTTTAGCCGCCTATTTATTTGATGACGAAAATGCGCTCACAAGAATAGATATGAGTGAATATCAAGAACGACATGCTGTTAGTAGACTTATTGGTGCGCCTCCAGGATATGTGGGCTACGACGAAGGTGGACAACTTACTGAAGCTGTAAGAAGAAAACCCTACTCTGTAGTATTGTTAGATGAAATTGAAAAAGCACACCCCGATACATTTAATATTTTATTGCAAGTGTTAGATGAGGGGCGACTTACAGATAACAAAGGTCGTGTGGCAGATTTCAAAAACACAATCATCATTATGACTTCAAACATTGGAAGTGATATTATTCAGAATAAATTTGAGGAATATGGCAATGATTCTTCAGCAATGGAATCTGCAAAAACAGAGGTTATTGCATTACTAAAAAAAATGGTACGCCCAGAGTTTTTAAATAGAATAGATGATACCATTTTATTTAGCCCATTAAGCGAAGAACACATAGAATCCATTGTTGAGCTACAATTGAAACATTTAGCTAAAACTTTGCAAGAACAGGATGTTGTTTTTGACTCAAGCCCAGAAGCAATAAGTTATCTTGCAAAAAAAGGGTATCAACCCGAATATGGCGCAAGACCAGTAAAAAGAGTCATACAAAAAGAAGTGCTGAATGCTTTGAGTAAAGAACTTCTTTCTGGAACAATTAATTCAAACAGTATTATTTTGATGGATGCTTTTGATAATGGTTTGGTATTTAGAAATCAAAATGAAAAAATTCCAAAAGAACTGTAACAAATTACGATTTTAATCGTTTAATAGTTATTGGTTAGTTAGAAAAGCGGTGCTTTGTGTAGAAATATACTAGTGCTGCTTTTTTCTATTAAAAAAAAGTTGAAAAAGCATTGAGATACCCACTAATTATTTGATTAGTTTTGAACTGAAATGAAAAAGTCTGTAAACATACTCAATAAGAAAGCACGTTTTTCGTATGAAATATTAGATACGTATACGGCTGGTATTGTCCTAACTGGAACAGAAATTAAATCTATCAGGGCCAGCAAAGCATCAATAGCAGAAAGTTTTTGTGAATTTAACGAACAAGGAGAGTTATTTGTTATCAATATGACCGTTCAAGAATATGATTATGGCAATCATTTTAATCATAGGCCAAAAGCAGAACGCAAACTTTTACTCCATAAAAAAGAATTAAGAAAACTCGAAAAAGAAGTCAAAAACACAGGTTTAACCATTATCCCTCTAAAGCTTTTTATCAATGACAAAGGCTTTGCTAAACTTCAAATTGCTCTTGCCAAAGGAAAAAAGCTTTTTGACAAACGAGAGACCATCAAGGATCGAGAAAACAAAAGAAACCTGGACCGTATCAAAAAGAATTTTAAACCCTAAAATCTCATAAACATTATGAATAAATTTTTTCAAATTTTTTTCCTTTTAATTACCACTATTGCACAAAGTCAAATTACTGGAACTGTAAAGGACACTAGCGGACAACCACTCCCCTATGTTAATATTTTTATTAAAAATACTTATAATGGAACAACTTCTAATGAAGATGGGTATTTTGAATTAAACACCTCAAAAACAGGAAGTTACACAGTTATTTTTCAGTTTTTAGGCTATAAAACATTAGAAAAAAAATTAGAAATTAGTCAATTCCCCCATGCCATTGATGTGGTTTTAAGAGAAGAAAATATCAACCTCAACGAAGTTGTTATTGATGCCAAAGAAAATCCTGCAAACCGAATCATAAAAGCTGCAATTGCAAAACGACAACTCCACTTAGAAAAACTTAATGCATATACTGCGGATTTTTATTCAAAAGGAATTATTCGAATTGTAGATGCGCCTGAAAATTTTATGGGTCAAGATGTTGGTGATTTTGATGGTGCTCTAGATTCAACGCGAACGGGTATTTTGTATCTCTCCGAAACCATGTCCAAAATAAAATATTTAAAACCAGAACTTTTTGAAACTGTAACAGCTTCAAAAGTTAGTGGCAACTCAACTGGTATCAGCTTTAATTCTGCAATGGATGTCGATTTTAATTTATATAACAATACTGTCAACATAAACAATGATATTATTTCTCCTATTGCCGATTATGCCTTTAATTATTACAGATACAAATTAGAAGGAGAGTTTTATGATGATGAAGGCCACTTGATCCATAAAATAAACATCATCCCTAAGCGAGAAAATGACCGTGTTTTTTCGGGAAGTATTTTTATTGTAGAAGATACTTGGGCACTTTATGGTATTGATATACAAGTTAAAGGAAGCCAGATTCAAGTTCTGCCTGCAGATGCAATTCGAATTCGCCAAAACTTAACCTATGATAAGACCGAAGACCAGTGGTTAGTTCGTGCACAAACCATCGATTTTGGTTACAGTTTTCTTGGATTTAAGGGCGATGGAAGTTTTGTAGCGAATTATACAAATTATGACCTTAAACCTGATCTATCAAATCAAAATAATAAAAATGAAATTTTGGTTTTTGAAAAAGATGCCAATAAAAAAGAAGTTGAATTTTGGAATAATAAACGACCAGTCCCACTAACTTCTGAAGAATTAAAAGACTACATCCGTCGCGATAGTTTAGAAACTTTAAGAAGTTCAAAAACCTATCTAGACTCTATTGATACCAATAACAATAAATTTGATATTGCTAATTTATTGGCAGGTTACACTTTTAAAAATTCGCACAAAAAAAGAAGCTTTAGTGTTTCAGGGCCTTTAGAGGGTGTGCATTTCAATACGGTTCAAGGCTATAATGTTTCTTTGGATGCAAATTTCACAAAACGTTATAACGATTATAAAAATTTCGTTTCTATTGATGGGGATATAAACTATAGTGTTGAGACAAAACGCTTACGTGGTACTTTGGGCGGACGTTATAAATTTAATGCCATAAACAATGCAACGGCATGGGCAAATTTTGGTGTAAAAACACAGCAATTTAATCGGGCAAACCCAATATCTAATTTTCATAATGACATCAGTAGTTTAATTTTTGAGAGCAACTTTATGAAAATTTATGATAAACAATTTGCCGAAATTGGATTTGCTCAAGAAATTTTTAATGGTCTGCGATTTTCAAGTCAAATTGCTTATGAAAATCGAAAAGCATTGTTTAATACTTCCGATGAAGTGATTAACCCTCAAGACAATATAGAATACACGAGTAATAATCCTTTAGCGCCAAATGGTTTTGGTACTGCAGCATTTAGAAATCATAATTTAATACGATTGGATTTTGGTGTAGGGATACGGTTTGGAGAAAAATATATGAGCTACCCAGACCTTAAATTTAATATAAGCAATTCGGGTTATCCACAACTGTATTTCAACTATTCAAAAGGTTTCAATGCTAGTATATCCGATTACAATTTTGATCATTTAAACGTACGCCTTAGACAAAATATAAACTTAAAAACTACTGGTATTTTAAAATATAATTTTTCTGCTGGTACGTTTTTTGAAAACAAGGATTTAGCTTTTACAGATTATAAACATTTTAATGGCAACCTAACTCATGTAAACACTAAAGGAAATTACCTTTCAAGTTTCAAAAACATGGGGTATTATGATTTTAGTACTTCAAATAATTATTTTGAATACCATCTTGAACATGATTTTAAAGGGTATATTTTGGGTAAAATTCCTTGGATAAATACTTTAAACTTTAATTTAATCGTTGGAGCTCATGGTGTAGGTGTTAAAAATGAAAGCCCCTACAAAGAATTTAATATTGGGCTGGGCAATATAGGGTGGAAAAAATATCGTTTTTTACGGGTTGATTATGTACGTTCGTATGTAAATGGTATCGTAGATGATGCCCTAATGTTTGGATTTAGTTTCTAAGATTTATTCTCTAGCATCGGGACAAATTTGAAATTCCCCAGTTCATGCTTTTCAAAGTTTTTTGCACTTGTTCTGACAAAAAGAGTCATCACTTGTTCTTGTTCACCAACTGGAATCACCAAACGCCCACCCACTTTCAATTGTGCCAACAAAGGTTTTGGCACAAAAGGGGCTCCAGCCGTAACAATAATACGATCAAAAGGTGCTTCTTCTTTTAAGCCTTGATATCCGTCACCAAAAATTAAACGTTTTGCAACATAACCAATTTTGGGTAAAAATAAACTGGTTTTTTTGAATAACTCCAATTGCCTTTCAATGCTATAAACTTCTGCACCCAAAAGACATAAAACAGCCGTTTGGTAACCACTTCCTGTGCCAATCTCTAATACCTTATGTTGCGCTTCCACTTCCAGAAGTTCTGTTTGAAAAGCAACAGTGTAGGGTTGAGAAATGGTTTGACCTGCTGCAATTGGAAATGCTTTGTCCTGATAGGCGTGGTCTAAAAAACTAGAATCCATAAACAAATGTCGAGGGACTTTACCAATAGCTTCCAAAACCAATTCATTTTTTATACCTTTTTTAGTTAATGTATCAACTAATTTTTGACGAAGACCTTTATGTTTATATGAATCAATCAAAGCGTAGAATTATATTTCCAAAATTAAGTAAAGATTATTGAGATTAAAATCAAAACAAGAAAAGAATTTCAAAAATTAAGGTTTTAACTCAAATTTGAGAGTTATACCATTAAAATATTTAATTTTGTTGAAAATTAATTAAGATGCTAAAAGTAGGTGTACTAGGTGCTGGTCATTTAGGAAAAATTCATTTAAAACTTCTTCAACAATCTGAAAAATACGACTTAGTTGGTTTTTTTGACCCCGATATCGCCAACGGACAAAGAGTCGCAAAAGAATTTAATTACCACTATTTTGAAAATTTAGATGACTTAATTGATGCAGTAGACGTTGTGGATATTGTAACTCCTACCCTATCACACTACAATTGTGCTATAAAAGCCATTACAAAAGGGAAGCATATTTTTATTGAAAAACCAATTACAAACAGTGTTGAAGAAGCCGAACAAATTCGACTATTGGTATCTGAAAATAATTTACGTGGACAGGTTGGTCATGTAGAACGCTTTAATCCTGCTTTCAAGGCCATAAAATC
>CBFHNG010000068.1:0-5962 GCA_965657165.1 Flavobacteriaceae bacterium | reverse complement strand
CCTCTTTACATGACGAAAACAACCATATCACCATTCCAGGTTTTTATGATAAAGTAGAAGAACTATCCAAAAAGGAAAGAGAAGCTATGGCCGAAGCCCCTTTTTCTTTGGAAGATTATAAAAAAGCTCTTGATATTGACGAAATTTATGGCGAAAAAGGATATACCACCAATGAAAGAAATTCCATTCGACCAACCCTTGATGTGAATGGTATTTGGGGCGGCTATACTGGTGAAGGCGCCAAAACAGTCATTGCGAGTAAGGCTTATGCTAAAATTTCGATGCGTTTGGTACCACACCAAGACCACCATGAAATTACAGCGCTTTTTAAAACACATTTTGAAAGTATTGCTCCAAAGGGTGTACGAGTTAAAGTGACGCCACACCACGGCGGTCAGGGGTATGTAACTCCAATTGATAATATTGGTTATCAAGCGGCATCAAAAGCGTATTTCGATACTTTTGGAAAGCATCCCATTCCACAACGTGGTGGCGGAAGCATCCCAATTGTGGCACTTTTTGAAGAACATCTTAAAAGTAAAACCATTTTGATGGGCTTTGGCCTAAATAGCGATGCCATACACTCCCCCAATGAGCATTATGGTGTCTTTAATTATCTAAAAGGTATTGAAACGATTCCTTTGTTCTATAAGTATTTTGTGGCGTTAAGTCAAAATAGTTAAAACTTCCGATTAGGGTGGTAAGGACTTAAATCTACAGATGGTTTTTGATTTAAAATCAACTCCGAAACTATCTTTCCAGTTCCTGGTCCGAGGGTCCAACCTATCATGGCATGACCAGTTGCAATGGTAAGATTTTTAAAGTTATTTGGCTTCCCAATATAAGGCATCCCATCTGGAGAAAGTGGTCTATACCCATATTTAGCAGTAGCTTTTTCTTCTTGAGTAATAGTAATGTCTGGATAGAATTGTTCTACCGCAGCAGCAATAGATTGAATTCGGTTATCATTTAATTTATTGTTAAATCCCGAAATTTCCATAGTCCCTGCAAAACGTGTAAATTCATGCATGGGGGTAACTGCTGTTTTAGCTTCCACCAAAATTGAAGGTATTGATATGTTTGAAATCCGCTTGGATTCAAAAGCATAACCTTTTCCAGGCTGAAGCAACAATTTTAGTTTTAATTGTTTCAATAATTTTGCAGACCATATCCCCGAAGCAACTACAAAATCATCCGCCATAATATTTCTTGAAGAAGTGCATAAACTTTCAATATTATCATGTTTAAAATTAAAATGCGTTACCTCTTTATTCAGCAAAAACTTAACCCCAATTTTTTCTAAATAGTGCTTCATCTGAACCATAAAATCTGATGGCGTAGTATGGCTGTCATTTGGAAAATAAACACCACCAATTGCATCAATTTTGACGTGAGTTTCTAATTGCTTTATTTCTGACGGTGACATTTCTTTGGCCTCGACATTCAAAGAATTTGCACGTTTTAGAACATGTAACTCGTGTTCCAATGCTTTTGGTGTTTGACACAGCATCAAAAGACCTTTTTTATCGTACTGAAATTCCAGTGCTGAGTGTTGACTGAGTTCTTCAAACAACCCTTGACTAAGCTGACATAAGTCACGCAAATGAGGTTCATTTTTTCTCATTAATGATGAATTACAAGAAGACTTAAATGCCCATAACCATTGTATTAATGACCGTTCAAATTTAGGATGAATAAAAAAAGGACTAGAAGAATTAAACATCCATTTTAAACCTTGTTGAATAATTCCTGGTGTGGCTAGCGGAGTAAAATGACTTGGACATACATATCCTGCATTGATGTGAGAAGCACCATTTTTAAGGTCAGATTTGTCAATAACCGTAACATCACAGCCTTTTTCACGAAGAAAGAAAGCACTACAAAGCCCAATAATACCACCTCCAACAATAACTACATGTTTGCTCATTATCTATTAAATCACTTGAAATCCTTTTGAATAAGGATCGTCCTTATCTATTGTTATTGAATTGTATCCATAAACTCTTGCCCAACCTTTTATGCTTGGAATTATCGCCACAGTATCCCCTATTTTTGAAATGCCTTCAATACAGCCAGTAAATGTACTTCCAATATAGCTTTCATGAATAAAGCTCTCTCCTTTTTTCAATAAACCTTTGGAATACATCTGTGCCATTCTAGCAGAAGTTCCTGTTCCACAAGGACTTCGATCTATGGCTTTATCTCCATAAAAAACAGCATTACGTCCATGCGATGTAGGATTTAGCGTTGATCCTGTCCAAAGCATATGTGATACTCCATTTATATTTGAATTTTCAGGATGAATAAATTGATTAGGGTATTTCAAATTAATTTTATCTCGTAGCTCTTGAGAATGACGAATAATTTCTGCAGCCGTAAAATCTTGAATCCCCGAAAAATTATTTTGAGAATCAATAATGGCATAGAAATTTCCTCCATACGCTACATCAAATGAAAGTTCGCCAAGCACAGAACTTTCTATACTCAAACCGCTATCTGATAAGTAGCTTTTTACATTTTTTAGTTTAACCCACTTAACCTTTCCGTCTGATTCTTCATAATCAATGTGTACCAAACCTGCTGGAGTTTCAATACTAAGTTGACCTGCAATTTTAGGAATAACCAAACCCTGTTCTATAGCTACAGTAACCGTTCCTATTGTACCATGACCACACATGGGCAAACATCCCGAGGTTTCAATAAAAAGTACAGCACAATCATTTGAAGGGTCATGTGGAGGAAAAATAAAACTCCCGCTCATCATATCGTGCCCCCTTGGTTCAAACATTAGTCCTGTTCTTATCCAATCAAATTCTTCTAAAAAGTGCAACCGTTTTTCACTCATATTTGCACCTTTTAGACTTGGGTGACCTGTGGTCACAACACGAACTGGATTGCCACAGGTGTGAGCATCAATACATTTAAATTCTGTAGTTTTAGTATTCATGTTCATTACGCTTTATTTGATCTGGGTTTTTCTTTTGAAGAACATTGGGAAGCAAACTATCTGGAAACCCCTGAAAACTAAAAGGACGAACCCATCGCTTAATAGCATTTGTTCCAACTGCAGTAAATCGGCTATCGGTGGAGGCTGGATATGGTCCTCCGTGCGTCATCGAAGGACAAACCTCAACCCCTGTTGGAACACCATTAAAAATTATTCGACCAACTTTGTACTGGAGGGCTTCTAAAAGTTGAATTTGAGATGAAAGCTCTGCATCAGCACCAATAATTGTCCCTGTAAGTTGTCCTTCTAGTGTTTCAATTAATTGTTCCATTTGAATGTAATCTTCACATTGAACAAGTATGGAAAACGGCCCAAAAACTTCTCTATGCAGCAAAGGATTATCTATAAATGTAGCAGCATCTACAAGAGCGACTGTTCCTGAAACAGAGGCTAATTTTGTATCAACTGTTGTAGAACTTAAGAGTTGTACCTTTGTTTGTGCTAAGGTTTCATTTTTCAAATGTTCGTAATGTGTATGAAGTTTTGGATGCAACATACACTGTGCTTGAATGGTTTCTATCTTGTTTGCTAAATCTTTAGCAAATGTTGAAAATTCATCAGATTTTAAGCCTACAATTAGTCCTGGATTTGTACAAAATTGTCCTGTCCCTAGAGTAATTGAACTTGCATAGGTTTCTGCCCAATGGTTATTTTTTTCAGAGAGAGAACCTTTTAAAAATACCACTGGATTTATACTTCCCATTTCGGCAAAAACTGGAATAGGTTCTGGGCGGCTAGCAGCATAATCAAACAAAGCACGCCCACCCTTTATACTCCCTGTAAATCCAACGGCTTTTACTTTTGGATGGAGTACCAACATACGTCCTACTTCAGTATCACAACTGTTTAAATTTGAAAATACACCATCGGGCATATTTGTTTTTTTTGCTGCTTTTATAATGGCATTGGCCACCAATGTACCAGTACCAGCATGCATTGGATGTGATTTTACAATAACTGGACAGCCTGAAGCCAAAGCTGAGGCTGTATCGCCACCAGCAGTAGAATAGGCTAAAGGAAAATTACTTGCTCCAAAAACAGCTACTGGTCCAAGCGGTATATTGTATTGTCTTAAATCAGGTTTATTGGAATGACGAGCATTTGAATTTATGTTTGCTTCAACCCAATGATCATCTTCAACCAATTGAGCAAATGTGCAAAGTTGAAAAATTGTTCTCCCCAGCTCACCTTTAGCTCTACCCTCTGGCAATCCAGATTCTTGACAATACATTTCAATAATATCGTTTTCTATTGATGCCAGTTCATCTGCTATCAAATTAAGAAACTTTGCTTTTGATTTTCCAGAAATTTTGCGATAGGATTTAAATGCATCCCAGGCCAAATTTACTGCAGTATTAATCTCTTCGTGAGTAGCCTCAGTAAATTCAAAAGGAGTTTCAGAATTTAATTTTGGATTAAATGTTTTAAATGTTTTAGATCCTGACGAAGTGTATGTGTATCCAATATGATTTTTTCCTAATTCCATAAATTTATATTTTTGGCAGGTTTGGTCTATTATTCAAAGCGTTTTCAATGATTCCAATGACACGCTCACGTTCTGAACCTTGCAACATTAATCTAGGAGCACGAACATGTTCTGTGCCTATTTCGGTATAAACCTCAGCTAATTTAATATTTTGAACAAGTTTCGAGTGAATATCCAATTCTAAAAGTGGAAAAAACCATCTATATATTTCTATGGCTTCTTGAATCCTTCCTGATTTAACAAGTTCATATAAAACCACTGTTTCTTTTGGAAAAGCACATACAAGCCCGGCAATCCAACCATCGGCACCCATAATCATACTTTCTAGTGCTATAGTATCTACTCCTGTCATGATTTTCAGACGATTTCCAAAACGATTTTTAATCCTTGTAACATTCGATACATCTCGTGTTGATTCTTTCACGGCTTGAATATTTTCACATTCCAACAATTCTTCAAACATATCCAAAGTAACTTCTATTTTGTAATCCACAGGATTGTTATAAATCAGAATTGGAAGTGTTGTGTTTTTGGCAACGGTTTTGAGGTATTTAACTGTCTCTGTTGGACAAGCATTATAGCGCATTGGAGGCAATAGCATCAAGCCATTTGCACCATCTTGTTCAGCGATTTTTGCGGTTTCTACAGCACCAAAAGTTGTTTGTTCGGCGATGTTCATAAGTACAGGAACACGCCCATTGGCAAGTTTAACAGTTGTTTTGGTTAGTTCTCTTTTTTCTTTTGATGTAAGTGTACTGGCTTCACCTAAAGTTCCTCCTAATACAATGCCGTGTACTCCGGCTTCTAGCTGTGCTTTAATATTTACTGAAAACATATCCAAGTCCAACTGGTCTTGTGCGGTAAATTTTGTGGTAACTGCAGGCATAATGCCTTTCCATTTGATGTTGTTCATTGCGTTTTTTGTTAATTGATTTGAAGTTTATTCTGTTGTTTTTTTGTCATAGTCTTTACCACCATAGTATAACTGTGTGAAATAAACTCAAACAATAATTTTCGTGGTATTTCATTGGTTTTTAGATGTATTGTATTCCAGTGTTTTTTATTGGCATGAAACCCTGGAACAATACAACTGTAATTTTCTCTAAGTTCAATAGCATATTCTGGGTCGCATTTTAATGTAATTGACGGCAGACCCTTCTCCCATTGCTTCAAAGGACAAAGAGCAAAAATTTTCCCCAAAACCTTAAATACTAAAGTATCCTTGTCAAAAGGAAATTCTTCGGTTGATTTTGGTTGTTGTAAACAAAATTCTCTTATCTCATCTATACGCATTCAATTTGTTTTTGAGTGGGTTGCTCTAACTCTAAAGCCGAATAATCCAAAGTCCAACCAATGGTTTGAACAATTTGTTCCATCAAACCAATAGTTTCCAAAGCTTCTTGTTGTGCTTTTTCTAATAATCCGCTTTTGGGAATTTTATCCACAATATGTTGCTTTGCAGATTTTTG
>CBFHNG010000067.1:0-6062 GCA_965657165.1 Flavobacteriaceae bacterium | reverse complement strand
AGAGTTGCAAAAATGTTTGTTAATGAAATTTTTGGTGGACTAGACCCAGAAAAAAAACCAAAAGCTTCTACATTTCAAAATAAATACAATTATGGCGAGATGCTTGTCGAAAAAAACATCACAGTTTATTCAACTTGCGAGCATCATTTACTCCCTATTGTTGGAAGAGCGCATGTGGCTTACATTTCAAACGGAACTGTCGTTGGATTATCCAAAATGAATAGAATTGTAGATTATTATGCAAAAAGACCACAAGTTCAAGAACGTCTTACAATTCAAATTGTAAAAGAACTTCAAAATGTTTTAAATACTCCAGACGTTGCATGTGTTATTGACGCCAAACACCTTTGCGTCAATTCTAGAGGAATAAAAGACATAGAGAGCAGTACAGTAACAAGTGAGTTTGGTGGAAAATTCAAAAACAAAGAAACTAAAAGAGAGTTTTTGGATTACATTCAATTGAGCACAAAATTCTAGAAACATTAGCCATCAAATGAAATTATTTGAGGAACATAAAATCGAAATTTACAATTCCATTACTGGAAAAAAAGAAGCGTTTAAACCTATAAACGAAGGTCACATTGGACTCTATGTCTGCGGCCCAACAGTATACAGTAATGTTCATTTAGGAAATGTAAGAACCTTCATGTCTTTTGATATGATTTTTCGATATTTCAAACATTTAGGCTATAAAGTGCGCTATGTTCGAAACATTACCGATGCAGGGCACTTAGAAAATGATGAGGACCAAGGTGAAGATCGCATTGCAAAAAAGGCTAGATTAGAACAACTAGAACCTATGGAGGTAGTTCAAATATACACTGTTGACTTTCATAATATCTTAAATACTTTCAATTTTCTTCCTCCTAGTATAGAACCTACAGCTACTGGACATATTGTAGAACAAATTGAAATTATAAAAGAAATTATTGATAACGGTTTTGCTTATGAAGCCAATGACTCAATCTATTTTGATGTTCTCAAATACAATGAATCCAATAATTATGGTGTTTTGAGTGGTCGAAAAATAGAAGATCTCATACACAACACACGAGCGCTTGATGGTCAGTCTGACAAAAAAAACCCTCAAGATTTTGCCCTTTGGAAAAAAGCTGAGCCACAACATATTATGCGATGGCCATCGCCATGGGGTATTGGTTTTCCAGGTTGGCATTTAGAGTGTACTGCTATGAGTACCAAATATTTAGGCGAACAATTTGATATTCATGGAGGTGGTTTAGATTTAAAATTTCCTCACCACGAATGTGAAATCGCACAAGCAAAAGCATGGCACAATCACAACCCGGTTAACTATTGGATGCATGCCAATATGCTAACACTAAACGGTCAAAAAATGGCAAAATCTACAGGAAATAATATTTTACCTGCAGAGATTCTTAGTGGTGATACTGACAAACTTTCCAAAGGATTCTCACCATCTGTTGTTCGGTTTTTTATGATGCAAGCCCACTACAGAAGTGTATTAGATTTCAGTAACGATGCACTTTTGGCCTCAGAAAAAGGATTTCAAAAATTAATGGATGCTCTTGACACACTTTCATCATTATCCGCATCAAAAGTTTCGACAGATTTTGATGTTTCAGCTTGGAAACAAAACTGTTACAATGCTATGAATGACGATTTTAATACGCCGATTTTAATTGCTGAAATTTTTAGTGCTGTTAAATATATCAATCAAATAAAAGATGGAACAAATACTATTGATGCAGAGAGTCTAAAATTACTTACAAAAACACTAGATGCTTTTGTTTTTGATATCTTGGGACTTCAAAAAACTTCAACAGAATCATCTAGTGATAAACTTGCAGACATTGTTCAACTTCTAATTTCGATGAGAAATGAAGCTCGATTACAAAAAAACTTTGCACTTTCAGATCAAATAAGGGATCAATTGGCCGAAATCGGAATTCAATTAAAAGACGGTAAAGATGGAACAACTTTTTCTGTAGAATAAGTTTATGACTTTATTGAAAAATTTATTAATTACATTAATTAAGGGATATCAAAAATGGATTTCTCCACTACTCCCATCACGTTGTAGATTTCAACCAACATGCTCTCAATATTGTGTAGAGGCATTGCAAGAGCATCATTTTTTGAAAGGCGTTTTTTTGGGGATAAAACGAATTTTTAGATGTCACCCATGGGGAGGATCGGGACATGATCCAGTTCCAAAAAATAATAATTAGTAAAAGTCAGACACCCTTTCCAATCTCTTTCATTTCTTTATATTTACAACCAAAAACAAAACAACATTATGAATTTTTTACAAATTGTATGGGAACCTGCATCGGACGGAATTAGACTATTTGGGGATTTCAAAATTCATTACTATAGTTTAATGTGGATGATTGCTTTCATTTTTGGACTTCAAATCATGAAAAAAATCTACAAAAATGAGGGAGAATCAGAAAGCAAAATGGATAGTTTGTTTATGTATTCTGTTTTGGGAATTATGATTGGGGCAAGATTGGGTCATGTTATTTTTTATCAATCAGAATTATTCCGAGAGGATTTTTTTAGTGTGTTTTTACCCTTCAAATTTAGTGGAGGTTTTGAATTTACGGGCTTTAGAGGTTTGGCTAGTCATGGAGCGGCCATTGGGATGATTATTTCCATGTATATCTACAATAAGAAAATACTTAAAAAGTCTGTTTTGTGGATTTTGGACCGTGTTGTGATTCCTTGTGCACTGGGTGCAATATTTATTAGAATTGGTAATTTTTTTAATTCTGAAATGATTGGAAAACCAGCAAGTGAGGATTTACCATGGGCTATCATTTTTAAAGATATGGACTCCATCCCTCGTCACCCTGGCCAATTGTACGAAGCTTTTGGATATATTTTTGTGTTTTTAATTTTATTTCTTTTGTATTGGAAGACCAACAAAAGACAACAAGAAGGGTTTCTTTTTGGATTGTTTTTACTCTTGCTTATGGCGGTTAGAGTTTTTGTTGAACAATTTAAAATTGCACAAGTTGATGGCCGAGAAGATTGGATTTTAGGATTGAACACAGGACAGGTTCTTAGTATTCCTTTTATACTTATAGGGCTTTATTTTATGTTTTTTTATAAAACTAAAGCTTCATAATTAATAATATGTTTTAACAAAAAAAGCCACTCTATCGAGTGGCTTTTTTTTGATTTGTAAAATCTTTATTTAGATTTTTTATCTAAACGCTTAAGTGTATCGTGCATAATTGGAGTTGCAATAAATACCGAAGAATATGTTCCAACAAGAACACCTACAATTAATGCAAACAATAATCCGCGTAATGAATCTGCACCAAAAACGAACATGGCCAAAAGCACAACTAAAGTTGTCAATGAGGTGTTCAAGGTTCTACTCAAAGTACTGTTTAAGGCGCTATTTACAATTTTTCCAAAATCCCAACTCGAATGCTCATTAATATATTCTCGAATTCTATCGAAAACTACCACAGTATCGTTCAAGGAGTATCCAATTACCGTAAGGATGGCTGCAATAAATGCTTGATCGATCTCCATACTGAATGGTAAAAACTTCCAGGCAATAGAAAAAATTCCCAATACAATCAATACATCATGGAATACAGCTGCTACTGCACCCAGTGAAAATTGCCATTTTTTGAATCGCAATAAGATATACAGGAAAACGACAATAAGTGATCCTAAAATAGCCCAAACAGATGAACGCTTGATGTCATCAGCAATAGTTGGGCTTACTTTTCCAGAATACATTTTTCCAACATTATTTTCTGCATCAATGAACTGTTTGTATGTTGTACCGTCTGGCAAGAATGGCACCAATGCACCGTATAGTTTTTCTTGTACCTCAGCATCAACTTCTGCAGAATTTTCATTGACTTTATATTTTGTGGAAATTTTCAATTGATTAGCACTACCAATCGTTTTGACTTCAGCACTGTTAAATACATCATTTACTGCTGACTTGACTTCTTCAGTATTCATATCTTGGGCAAAACGAACGGTGTAGGTTCGTCCACCAACAAAATCAATTCCTTGATCGAGTCCAGTTGTAAAAAGTGAGGCCAATCCAGCAATGATAATAGTTCCTGAAATGATGTAAGCAATTTTACGTTTCTTAAGAAATTCTATGTTGATGGAACGAAACAACCCTTTTGTCATTCCAGTAGAAAAATCTAGTTTTCCTCCTCGGTTCAAATGCCAATCAATCAATAATCTGGAAATAAAAATGGCGGTAAATAATGACGTTAAAATACCAATTAATAAAGTTGTTGCAAATCCTTTAATTGGACCTGTTCCAAAAGTATATAAAATCAAGGCGGTAAGTCCAGTCGTAATATTTGCATCTAGGATTGATGACAATGCATTTGAAAAACCGTCTTGTACAGATTCTTTTTGACCTTTTCCTTTATATAATTCTTCTCGAATACGCTCATAAATCAGTACGTTGGCATCAACTGCAATACCTATAGTAAGAACAATACCAGCAATACCAGGAAGTGTCAAAACTGCTCCTAAACCAGATAAAATTCCAAAAATTAAAAGGATATTAAGCAACAAAGCCACATTAGAATATATTCCTGCTTTTCCGTAGTAAAAAATCATCCATAGTAATACAAATGCCAATGCAATTAGGAAAGATTTCATTCCACTATCAATGGCTTCTTGTCCAAGAGATGGCCCTACTTCTTCTGCTTGAACAATATCTGCAGAGGCTGGTAATTTACCGGCACGCAAGACGTTTGCTAAATCTACAGCTTCATTGAGTGTGAAAGATCCAGAAATTTCTGAATTTCCTCCTGCAATAGGCCCTGATGTTACACCAGGTGCAGAATACACAATATCGTCCAATACAATAGCTATTTGTCCGCCTGTATTAAAAGCATTACCTGTCATTTGCTCCCAAATTTTTGCACCTTTTAGGTTCATTTGCATAGAAACACTTGGATTTCCATTTTGTTGATAAGATTGACGTGCATCAGTAATTACCGCACCACTCAGTTGTGGTTTGTTTTCCCTATTGCCCTTCAAAGCATAAAGTTCTACAAGCTCAATACTTTGTGTGTCTTCTTCATTAGTTTGTTGTATTTGAGGAATGCCCCAAACAAACTTTACATAGCGTTGTTCTGGTGAAAGTAGCGCTCTTACCTTTGGGTTATTTAAATATTCTGAAACTTTTTGCTGATCTTTAGCCTCAAAAGAAGCTAAAACTGGACCCCCTGAATATCCAGGTACACGAATCAAATCAATCAAAGGATTTATAGTTCCATCTTCTCCAGTTTCTGCATCGGTATCACCAATAATATCAGAAATTGTATCTTCCTGTGAATCAGAAGTAGTTTCCACTTCATTTGAAGTTTGTACAACCTCTTTTAATATTTCATTGGCTTGAAATAAGAAATTTCCAAATTCATCACCTTTGTAGGCATCCCAAAACTCCAATTGTGCTGTACTTTGAAGCAGCCCTTTTACACGTTCAACTTCTTTGGCTCCTGGTAATTCTACTAGGATTCGTCCTGAAGTTCCAATACGTTGAATGTTAGGTTGAGTTACACCAAATTTATCAATACGTTTTCTTAAAACTTCAAAAGCAGAAATAATAGATTCATCAATTTTTGCAGATAAAATTGGTTTTACCTCATCATTACTCATGTTGAAAGTAATTTCATCACTAAGTGTTCTGTTGGCAAAAATATCTGGCGAAGCCAATTTGGCCTCTGCATCAATAGTTTCAAATGCAACAAAAAAGTCTTCTAAATAGGTGTTTTGACTGTCTTTTTGAAGTTCTTCGGCATCGCTAAGTGCTTTTCTAAAGGTGGGATCTTTGCTTTCGTTGGCTAATCCTACAAGAATATCTTTCACAGAAATTTGAAGTATCACATTGATTCCACCCTTTAGGTCAAGACCAAGATTCATCGCTTTTTCTTTGACTTCGTCGTAGTTGTAAGCCGCTACTCCTATGTTGAAAACTTCTTGAGTTTTGAGTGAATCTAAATAATTCAATCGTTCTATTGAACGTTTTGAATCATAATCCGTTTCTGTTTCTGCAATTTTATTGATGGCATATTGTTTTG
>CBFHNG010000066.1:0-6089 GCA_965657165.1 Flavobacteriaceae bacterium | reverse complement strand
CTATAAAAAGAATGATAAAAGCCGAAAACCGTTGCAACCTTAAATTGTAATTAATATTGTGTAAAGATATAAACTTGAATCAAAAAACATACCAAGCTAATAATTTCCATTTTAAAGATTTAAAATCTTCAAATTTTATATCTTTAATTTTTTAAGTTTCAAATAAAAAATAGCGCACATTTCTATTGACAATGACACAAGACTACAAAAGTATTATTCAGGACTTTAGCACCATTGTAGGTAAAAAATATGTGCTTACAGCACAATGGGATAAACAAGCTTATTCTAAAGGGTGGCGTTATGGAGAAGGTGAAGCGTTAGCCGTAGTAAAACCGGGGACACTACTAGAAATCTGGGACGTATTGCAGGTTTGTGTAGCAGCGGATCTCATTGTCATTATGCAAGCCGCTAATACAGGTCTTACAGGGGGTTCCACACCTTTTGGAAACGACTATGACCGACCTGTAGTTATCATCAATACCATGCGCATCAATGCGATTCATGTGATTAATGAGGGCCAACAAATTATTGGACTTTCGGGAAGTACACTTTTTGGATTAGAAAACAAATTGGAATCCTACGGTAGAGAACCACACTCCGTAATAGGTTCGTCATGTATTGGTGCTTCTATTGTAGGCGGGGTTTGTAACAATTCTGGTGGTGCATTGGTCAAACGAGGGCCTGCCTATACTGAATTGTCATTATTTGCAAAAATTGAAAGCGATGGACACCTTGTTTTAGTCAACGATTTAGGAGTTGATTTGGGACAAACTCCAGATGAAATATTAACCAATCTGCAAAACAAAAATTACACAGAAAAAGATATAAAATTCCCCAATAAATTAGCTTCAGATAATGAATACCAAGAACGTGTAAGAGATGTAGAGGCTAGTACTCCAGCACGTTTTAATGCCGATGGCAGACGCCTACACACTGCGTCGGGATGTGCCGGAAAAATTGCTGTTTTTGCTGTTCGATTGGATACTTATGTATCGCCAAAACGCACCCAAGTGTTTTATATAGGGTCTAATGCATCGGATACTTTTATGCAAATTCGAAGAACGATATTATCAACTTTTAAAAATCTTCCAACTTCGGGAGAATATTTGCATAGAGATTGTTATGATGCTGCAAAAAAATACAGTAAAGATACATTTGTGGTTATCGATAAATTAGGACCTAATTTTATTCCGAAGTTGTTTAACTTGAAACGTAAAATGGATTTGTTAGCTGATAAATTTAGCCTTTTGCCATCGAAGTTTTCCGATAAGTTGATGCAATTTTTAAGTTACTTTTGGCCCAATCATTTGCCCAAACGAATGGAGCAATTTAGAAATAAATTTGAGCACCATTGGATCATTGAAATGTCCGATGAGGGCATTGATGAAGCGCAGCAGTATTTTGATGCCTTTTTTAAAAATAGCGACGGTGATTACTTTGTTTGCACCCCAAAAGAAGCCAAAAAAGCGCTATTACATCGTTTTGTAGCGGCTAGCGCCATTGGACGTTATCATGCCTTAAATGCAAAAGATTTAGGCGAAATGATGTCGATGGATATTGCCTTACCAAGAAATGAAAAAAACTGGTTTGAACAGCTCCCTCCAGAACTTGATAAATTGTTTGAAATGAAATTGTATTACGGCCATTTATTTTGCCATGTATTACATCAAAATTATGTCCTAAAAAAAGGAGTAGATGCCAAAGCATTAAAAGAAAAATTATTACAAACTTATGATGCAAGAGGCGCAGAATACCCCGCTGAACACAATGTGGGTCACGAATATTCAGCCAAACCAACCTTATCTAATTTCTATAAAGATTTAGACCCTACTAATGGATTTAATCCCGGAATAGGAAAAACAAGTAAATTAAAGTTTTGGAAATAAGTATTATTTTAATTTTGGAACACGGTTTGACCAGATGATTAGAATAACAACACCTAAAACTATAATTACAGAAATAATATTGACTTGAATTTTTTTTGAGACCTCAAAGAAGTACATGATAATACTAGCGTCAATGACTGCAGCGCCCATGAGCACAAATACATTTCTTGCAATAGTGCTGACTTTTTCAATATCAATTTCCTTTTTCTTTTCTTCAGACATGGTATTATAACCCGCCAGTAGATTGGGGTAGTGTTTGACCAGAAGACCAACAATAATCAATATAAAACCCGTAAAAATAAACCCAAGCAACATTTTATAGCTTTATTTCAAATTTAAGAAATCTAAAACATTTATTAAACGCTAATTTTTTACTTTTGGAAAAATTATACTAAATGAACAACGATTTAGGAAATTATAGAAAATCGTACGACAAAGGCAGTTTGTTGGAAACGGATATTTCAGAAAATCCATTAGAGCTATTTCAAAAGTGGTTTTTTGAGGTTGATCAACATTTTCCACAAGACGAAACCAACGCGATGACGTTATCAACTTTAGGAGAAGATGGTTTCCCAAAAGGACGTGTTGTGCTTTTGAAAAAATACACTCACGAAGGGTTTATTTTTTATACCAATTACGAAAGTGAAAAAGGAAAGGCCATTATTGCGCATCCAAAAGTGAGTTTGTCTTTTCATTGGGCAGGAGCAGAGCGGCAAGTCATCATAAAAGGAAATGCCGAAAAAATTGCAACAAATCTTAGTGACGGATACTTTGAATCGCGTCCAAGAGGCAGTCAATTAGGGGCTCATGCTTCTCATCAAAGTACTGTTGTTTCGAGCAGAGAGGTTTTAGAAAATCAACTTAAAACGTTAGAAGAAAAATTTGAAAATAAATCCATACCCCGTCCAGAATTTTGGGGTGGTTTTATTGTAAAACCTGTTGAAATTGAGTTTTGGCAAGGCCGTGCCAATAGACTACATGATCGTATTCGTTATCAACTTCAAAGTGATTTGAATTGGAAAATTGAACGCTTATCCCCATAAAAAATGCCTATTAATCTTAAAAAATATGCAGCCGTAGATATTGGTTCAAATGCGGTGCGTTTATTTATTGCTGATGTCATTGAGCATGATGGGCCAACACAATTTAAAAAAAGTGAATTGGTTCGAGTTCCAATACGTTTGGGTGCGGATGTATTTTTAAATCATGAAATTTCAGAACAGAATATAAAACGTTTAATTGATGCCATGAAAGCCTTTCGATTATTGATGAATGTCAATGGCGTAACTGCGTACAAAGCCTGTGCTACTTCAGCCATGCGTGAAGCTAAAAATGCCAAAACTGTAGTACAACATGTTTTGGATGAAGCAGAACTTCAAATTGATATTATTGATGGTCAGACAGAAGCTAAAATTATTGCAGCAACAGATTTGAATGAAATTTTAGATCCAAAAATAACATATTTATATGTTGATGTAGGAGGAGGGAGCACAGAATTTTCAATATTGGAGGGTATGAACAAAGTTGTAAGTAAATCATTTAAAATTGGAACGGTTCGACTTATAAACAATCAAGTTAATGAGGAAACTTGGGATGCGTTAAAATCATGGATAAAAAAGAATACAAAATCTTATAAAACATTAACATTATTGGGTTCTGGAGGAAACATCAATAAGTTATTCAAAATGTCCAACAAAAAACCTTTGAGTGTTTTAAAACTCTCATATTTAGAACAAAAACTACAAGAATTTTCTGATCTATCTTACGAAGAACGTATTTTGAAATTGGGATTAAAACCAGATCGTGCAGATGTGATTTTACCAGCAACACACTTATTTTTGAAAGCGATGAAATGGAGTAATGCACAAGCGTTGCTCGTGCCAAAAATAGGGTTGTCGGATGGTATTGTAAAGTGTATTTATGCCAAAACTATTGAGGCACACAACTTAAAATAGTATTAGCCATGAATAGTTTCTGAAGTTCCAAGATTTTTCATAATTTTTGCTTCAAAAATCAATAAGTCTTCCCATTTTTGATCAACTTCATCTCGATTACCGTATTGTCGTGCAAATTTGAGAAACATCGTATAATGGTGTGCTTCGCTTATCATTAGTTTTTTATAAAATTTGGCTAATTTTTTATCTGTTAAATGTTCTGAAAGCAGTCTAAAACGCTCACAACTTCTGGCTTCTATTAGTGCCGCATAAAGCAATCGATGTATAAGTTGTGTTGTACGACTCCCCCCTTTAGGAAAAAATTTCAAAAGTTGAATCACATAGTCGTCTTTTCGATCTCGTCCAAGACTAAAACCATAATCCAAAATCAAATTGTGAACCATCTTAAAATGGCTCATTTCTTCTTCAACTAATGCGGTCATTTCTTGTACTAAATCTGTGTATTCTGGAAAGCTAACGATTAGTGAAATGGCTGTGCTTGCTGCTTTTTGCTCACAAAAGGCATGATCGGTTAGAATTTCTTCAAGATTCATCTCTGCAATGTTTACCCAGCGTGGGTCTGTAGGAAGTTTTAGGCCTAGCATAATCTATAAATCTAAATTAAACGTTTGTTTTAGGGTGTCTAATGCAGGGTTTTTTTCGATCAATTTTTTGTATTTATCTTCTGCGGTATAAGCATATTTTTTTTCCAGGGTTTCATTAACCGAAATATCCAAAGAGATTTCATAATTATTTAAGGATTTACGCAAAAATTGTAAAATGTCAAATTGTTGACGTTCAACTTCAATTTTATTTGTTGAATTAGGAAACTCAAGTTTAATGGTATAGTTTTCAGCTAATTTTGGAGTGTCAATTTTAAGGATTGCCGCTAGATTGTATTTCCCTTTATTTTCTAGCATTTCAACATAAGTGTTCCAAAATGCTAGCATTTGTTCTTCATTAAAAGAATCTGAAGGCAAATCTTCTTCTTTGATTTGAACATCCATTTGCTTGATTTGATGTTCTTTTTTCTTTTGTATGCTTTTTAGGGATAGTCCAGAAGATTCTCTTTTGACACCACTCAGTACTGGTGGTGTGATTGGTTTTGAAGGATATTCAGATTTAGGTTCTTCAGCGATTTCTGTTTTAGGGTTATAATCAGAACTAGTTTTTTGTTCTGGCTTTTGCTCAGGTTTTTGAACAATGATTTCTGGAATATTTTTGTTTTTAAAGAATGCTGCAGGAATTATGAATCCGCTAGTCTTTTTTTTTTCTCCATCAAAGTTGATAGAGGCAAGTTTCATGAGGCAAAGTTCTACAAGCAACCGCTGATTTCGACTTGTTCTGTATTTTAAATCACAATCATTAGCTAAATAAATAGCTTCTTTTAGAAATGCTGTTGTTGTTTTTTCGGATTGCTCTTTGTACTTCTCTTTTGTATCGTTTCCAACTTCCAATAGTTCTAGAGTTTGGGTGGATTTGGCAACAAAAAGGTCTCTAAAATGTGAGGCGAGTCCAGCAATAAAATGTTGTCCCTCAAATCCTCTCGATAAAATAGCATTAAATTGAAGTAGTAGTGCAGGAATTTCGTTATTTAAAATAAGGTCTGTAACCTGAAAAAAAGTGTCATAATCAAGGACATTTAAATTTTCTGAAACAGCCTGTCGTGTTAGATTTTTTCCCGAAAAACTAACCACTCTATCAAATATTGAAAGGGCGTCCCGCATTGCGCCATCGGCTTTTTGGGCAATAATATGTAATGCATCATCTTCGGCCTCAATACCTTGCTCTTTGGCAATTAGTTTTAAATAATTTTTGGCATCATTTACTGTAATTCGCTTAAAATCAAATATTTGACAACGCGAAAGAATTGTTGGGATGATTTTATGTTTTTCTGTTGTTGCTAATATAAAAATACAATGCTTTGGCGGTTCTTCTAAAGTCTTTAAAAAAGCATTAAAAGCATTTGAGGATAGCATATGGACTTCATCAATGATGTAGACTTTATATGCGCCAACCTGAGGTGGAATACGTACTTGATCGGTAAGGTTTCGAATGTCGTCTACAGAATTATTAGATGCTGCATCGAGCTCAAAAATATTGAAGGCATAGTCTTCATTTTCATTGGTGTCTCCATTGCTATTAATCATTTTAGCAAGAATACGTGCACAAGACGTTTTGCCAACCCCTCGTGGCCCTGTAAAAAGTAGGGCTTGGGCTAAATGGTTTTCTTTTATGGCATTTTCTAAAGTTGTTGTAATTGCAGACT
>CBFHNG010000065.1:0-6101 GCA_965657165.1 Flavobacteriaceae bacterium | reverse complement strand
GGGTGGGCGCTTGTTTTATATAGGTGCTGGCACCAGTGGCCGACTTGGTATTTTGGATGCCTCGGAATGTCCGCCAACTTTTGGTGTTTCTCACGACTTAGTAATTGGGCTCATTGCTGGTGGTGATTCTGCTATTCGAAAAGCGGTAGAATTTGCCGAAGACGACACCAAACAAGGATGGAAAGACCTTCAAAGCCATAAGATCAATTCAAAAGATATTGTAATAGGCATCGCCGCCTCGGGAACAACACCCTATGTGGTGGGTGCTCTCGAAGATTGTAATCAAAACCATATCCCAACAGGCTGTATTACCTGTAATGCCGGAAGTCCATTGGCCAAAACCGCGCAATTCCCTATTGAAGTAGTGGTTGGTCCAGAAGTCGTTACAGGGAGTTCCCGGATGAAAGCCGGAACCGCACAAAAACTAATTTTAAACATGATCACCACCACAGCAATGATTCAATTAGGACGAGTAAAGGGCAACAAAATGGTAGACATGCAATTGAGCAACCACAAACTCGTCAATAGAGGAACACAAATGCTGATGAACGAATTACAGATTTCTGAAACAGAGGCCAAAACACTTTTGGATACACACCAAAACGTACGTGCCGCAATTCATGCTTTTAAAAATATATAATGGAACCAAAACGCACCAACCGACCACTGCTTGTAAAAGGCCTAAAAACCATGGGACTCACCTTATTACTGCTCTTTTTGGGACCTTTTCTGTTGCATGCAGGACTGTCCAACCCAAACAAACCGCTACATATCCCTCTTGTTGTTGTAGGAATTGCCCTGTGTGGTACAGCAATTTATATGGGATTCAGAGGCATAAAAATTATTATGGATAGTATTTTTAAATAAACCAAAATGAAAAAAGCTATATTCTTACTTTTGATTATTGCAACGATTGGCTGCAATTCCAATGACGATAAAAAAGATAATTACACCAATCCCTATTGCGAAAATCCAGAAGGTGCAAAGCTTTTAATGCACGATGAATTGGAACGCAGTTATTATGTTTTTGCGCCCGATAATTTAAGCGGCATACCTTTGCCAGTAGTCCTAAATTTTCATGGCTATGGGGGTACCATAGACGATTATATTGAAGAGGCTAATCTGCGCGAACTGGTTAATACCAAAAATATTATTGTAGTCTATCCACAGGGGTCATGTTTGGAGGGAGTGCCCCACTGGAATGCAGCACTGCCAGGCCCTGATAATAAAAGCACCGCAGACGATCTTGGATTTGTAGAAGCTCTTATTAATCAACTCACTACAGACTACCTTATAGACCAAGACCGTATTTATGCTTGTGGTTTTTCTAATGGCGGAATGATGGCCTATGCCCTAGCCTGTTACCGCAGCAATTTGATTGCTGCTATAGGAAGTATATCAGGAGTAATGCTTGATACTTCTGGAAGTTGTACACCCAACCGTGCTGTTCCTGTTATAAAACTACACGGTACAGCAGACCCTGTTTTACCCTTCAATGGAGATATCAATTGGAATTCTACACAAAGTGCAATTAATTTTTGGGTCACCAACAACCAAACCAACACCTTCCCAGAAGAAAATACATACAACAACATTGAGCGCTACCACTATATAGAGGGCACCAACGGTACAACAGTAGATTTTTATAAAATCATCAATGGCGAACACTTTTGGTTTGATATAAATATTGACGATCATAATACAGCCAACCTGTTGTGGAATTTCTTTGATTTATATGACCGTAACGGACTGCGGTAAAGCATTTTTGCAGCAAAAACTCAACAAAGACTTTCTCTATCTATTTGGTATTCAATAAAATAAAGAATTCTAAATAAAAAATAATTTTTTATATTTTTATAGGGATGAATTTTTAGACCCCAAATCTAAAATCTTCAAAACCATAACACCTACGTTGCTTTCTTTATTGATTTTTTTATTTGGGGGCTACCAACATATAACAGAATGTATTATATCCTCTTTGGTGGTTTAGTATATTGGTTTTTATGGCTTTGGCAAAAAAACCGTGATGCGTTTGTCCGCTATCCCCTATTGAAAACCCTATTGACCATTGGTATAATACTGTTGCTAGTGTTGATTTGGATCATTGAATATTTTTTTAGAATGGATTAGAAAAAAAACCTGTTATGCCAACCCAAAGCGCCAATAAAAACCTACACGCTGCCAAAAACGCTAAAAAAGACGAATTCTATACCCAACTGCCGGATATAGAAAATGAGTTGAAGCACTACCGCCACCATTTTAAAGACAAGGTGGTCTATTGCAATTGTGATGATCCTCGAATGAGCAACTTTTTTCATTATTTCTCTTATAATTTTGAGGATTTAGGGCTTAAAAAACTGATTACGACTTGTTACCAAAACCAAAACCGAGATTTATTTAGCCAGCACAATTCTGAACGAGCCATTTATTTGGAATATTACGGCGACAAAAACAACAACAAAACACCAGACATTGAAGAAATTGGCGTACAATACCTCCAAGGCGATGGCGATTTTAGAAGTGAAGAAAGTATAGAATTATTAAAGCAAGCCGATATTGTAGTCACCAACCCACCCTTTTCACTCTTTATAGCATATGTGGCTCAACTCATAGCACACAATAAAAAGTTTGTGATTATTGGACATCAAAATGCGATAACCTATAAAGAAATATTTCCCTTGATTAAAGAAAATAAAATGTGGTTAGGATTCGGATTTAGAGGCGGTGCAGGGCATTTTATTTCAAATTATGAAGATACAGCTACTGCAAATGATAGAAAAGAAGGAATGATACGAGTTTCTGGTGTGCATTGGTTTACCAACCTCGATATTGCCAAACGTCACGAAGACCTGATTTTATATAAAGCCTATACCCCAGAAGCATATCCCAAATACGACAACTACGATGCCATAAACGTCAATAAAACCAAAGAAATCCCCATGGACTACCAAGGGGCGATGGGCGTACCCATCACCTTTTTGGATAAATACAATCCTGAGCAGTTTGAGATTTTGGGTTTATCTGCTTCAGCAGGATATAATCAAAAAATTGTTGGTATTCCATTTATTGGAATAAAAGACGCTAGACCAATAGTTAATGGCAAAACAGCATATGCTAGAGTATTCATCAAAAACAAACGCTTATGAAAATTGAATTGAAAGAAATTACCATTCGTGAATTAACCGAAGGTTATATAAACAACCAAGAAGATGGTGTACGAGGTTATGGCTGAAAACTGGACATACGTCCCCCCTACCAACGCGAGTTTGTCTATAAAGACCATCAACGTGATGCCGTCATTCATACCGTTAGCAAAGGTTTTCCGCTTAATGTCATGTATTGGGCAGTACGTGACGACGGCAATTTTGAAATCATAGACGGACAACAACGCACCGTTTCCATTTGTCAGTTTGTCAATAAAGAATTTTCAGTAGTCTATGGGGATATTCCTCAGCATAGAAAGTTTAACAGTCTGCAAGACGATGAGCAAGAAAAAATTCTCAATTATACACTTATGGTCTATTTCTGTGAAGGTAGCCCCAGCGATAAGCTTAATTGGTTTCGTACCATCAATATTGCAGGGGAAAAACTCACCGACCAAGAATTGCGTAATGCGGTCTATTCGGGTTCGTGGGTCACCGATGCCAAGCGGTATTTTAGTAAAAGTGGCTGCCCCGCTTATGGTCTGGGTAGCGATTATATGACCGGTTCTGCCATACGCCAAGAGTATTTGGAAACCGCTATTGATTGGATTTCTAAGGGGAATATAAATGACTATATGCTCACCCACCAAAACGACCCTAACGCCAACGCACTTTGGCTGTATTTTCTGGCAGTTATCAATTGGGTCAAAGCGGTGTTTCCCACCTACCGCCGAGAGATGAAAGGCATTGCATGGGGCGAATTGTATAACACTCATAAAGATAACTCTTGGGATTCTGCCCAACTCGAAGTCGAAATAAAACGCTTAATGCAAGACGATGACGTGACCAAAAAGAAAGGAATTTACAACTATGTACTGACAGGCAAAGAAAAACACCTGAACATTCGTGCCTTTACCCAAAGTCAAAAACGGGAACTGTACGAAAAACAACAAGGCATTTGCCCTGTGTGTAAGGAACATTTTAGCATAACCGAAATGGAAGCCGACCACATCACCCCTTGGCACCAAGGCGGAAAAACAGAACTGAACAACGGGCAAATGCTCTGTAAAGAAGATAATAGACGGAAAGGTGGGAGGTAGAAAAACAAAACACACTATTACGAATCTATAAGTTGGATACAATTAAAACGAACAATGAAAGCAAAGTTGAATGCAGTACACGATAATGATTTGATTACTTTACTAAAAAGTTTAAATCTTTTAGAGAAAATCAAAAAAGGAAAGGTTAAGTGTAAATTCACTAAAGAAGTAATTACACTTGACAATTTGCATTCTATTTTTCCAGAAGAAGGAACAATAAAAGTTGTCTGTGACACACCTGATGCAATCAAATTTTTATCTGAATATATAAATGAAAAAAATGTTTAACAAAGTGGATTTCAATTTTTACTTTGACTTCAATTTCTCACTTTGGACAATCTCGACCTTAACATTTGTAAGTCTATTCATTTACTATTTGTTAAATCCAGAAAAGTTTGAAAAATTGATTGCTTTAATCAGCAAATTCTTGAAATATATATCAATTAAGTTTGATAAAACCTATGTAAAATATGACTTACAAGGCAAAATAAATGACTACTTGAGAAAAGTATCTAATCGTACAAAACATCTCGACATTAAAAAAATTAACGTTGAGTGGATTAGTGTAAGTGAACAAAACGAAAAACAATTTGTTCAAAACGGAGAATTAATTCTTCGCTTAAAAAAGGGCGACCACCAAAATGAAAATATAGTAAAAGCCTCAATGGCATTTATATCGTACGCATTTTTGAAAAAGGCAAAATCATACATTGCAAAATATCAACGTGAATCAATGGATTTATTCGCTTGTTATGATTTACTCAAAGAAGAGAAATCAGAAATACTTGATCAATTTGTTCAGGACTTTATGAAAGACAAAATGGATAATAAGAAAATTTCAGACTTTTTTGAAAAGTATTCAGATATCGATGATGTTGGAATATTCTATCCAGTACTTGTTCAAGAATTAACTTTTTTAGGAGAAAAGGTATTTGCTAAAAAAAGAGAAGCTCAAAATATTCATAAAGAAGTTACAGAATTGGTTAATTTTCTTTATAGTTATGCAAATAGAAAGTTGCGTGAGGACATTGTAAATGATTTTTCAGGGACATATTGCAAATTTGGGATTAGAATTATTGGTAGAAGTATTGTAATAAATCGAAATGGAGAAAGAGTTTATAAAAATCATTTGAAAGAAATTGCACCAAGAAATGAAACTCTGTATCTAATTGGTGGTCATGAGCATAAAGAATTTATAAATAAAGTTTTTATTAATTGTAAAGATGAAATTGGTTATTCAAAATTAATGGATGACACTTTTTTAGCAACAATTAAGAACAAAGAAGGGGAAGATATAACAGTAATGAGTTACATTCTGACCGTAAGAAATAACTCAATAAAAGTATATCATAAAAAATAAAAACTTTACCATACAATGGCACGTGGCCCCCGATAACACCAGCCACTTGCTCGTACTTTAAAATAACATGCTATATATCAACACATTACAAACTTTGCAGTGGAAAAATTCCACCGCAAAATAAGCCACAAAAAAACCCTCACAATAACTGTAAGGGTTTTATAAAAAAAGGCGGTGACCTACTCTTCCACAAGTGTAGTACCATCGGCGCTAATGGGCTTAACTGCTCTGTTCGGGATGGTAAGAGGTGAGCCCCATTGCAATAACCACCTTAAATGGTTGCTATAAGTTCTATGCTTTTAACTTAATGCTTTTAACTTTAAGCTTTAAGCTTCTAACCTACAGCGCAGCATTGCTGCTAATATTATAACATATTGAAAAATAAATACATGTAAAAGTAAGTTGTACTTCATTAAAAAAAACAGCCGTACAATAAGCCTATGGATGATTAGTACTACTCGGCTATGACATTACTGCCTTTACACCTGTAGCCTATCA
>CBFHNG010000064.1:0-6309 GCA_965657165.1 Flavobacteriaceae bacterium | reverse complement strand
TAACACCATTTGCACCACGGTTTCCGTAGATGGCTGTTGCCCCGGCATCTTTCAATACAGATAAAGATGCAATATCATTTGGATTTAAACTTCGAAAGTTGTCTTCATCAACTGGAACACCATCAATTATAAATAAAGGCTCTGTGTTTCCAGAAATAGAACTTACCCCTCTAAGGTTTATCAAACTGTTACCTCCAGGCTGACCATTGTTTGTAACGATATTAAGACCTGCAACCTGCCCTTGAAGTGTTTGGGCAAATGAAGCATTTGGTCTAGATTCAATAGTCTCCGCAGTAATTGTTGTGGAGGCAATACTTGATGTTTCTTTAGATGTGGTACGGTATGCCTCAACCACAACTTCTTCTAAAGCGTTATCAGGCACCATTGAAACATTAATAGTATTACTAGCTCCAACAGTTTGAGATTGATTAGAGTAACCTACGTAGCTAAAGACAAGTACGTCGCCTACACTTGCAGAAATAGAATAATTTCCATCAAAATCAGTTGAAACTCCAGTTGATGTTCCTTCAATAACAACAGTCGCACCTGGAAGAGGTAATCCATTGTTATCCGAAACAGTTCCTGAAACATTTTTGTTTTGTGCAAAAGAAATCTGCACCACCAACGCTAACAATAGCGTTAGTATTACACTAAACTTTGTTTTCATTTTTGTTAATTATTTGAATTAGTCCTCACAAATGTGATGATAAAAACTCAAATAACCAACTTTTGTTCAAAAAAAAAGAAGTTTATTTAAACATTTAATTTATTATTTTTACTCGAACACTAGTATTGATAACTAATGTGCCGATTTAATTATAAATGCTTAAATGATATTTTCAGTTAAAATCTATTTTTAAACACTAAAAACCAATGATTTAGGTATTCCTTTATCTTGTGATAAATAAAAAAACCACCCGCGGGTGGTTTTTTTTAATATAATAGATTATTCTCTTTATGCCATATCTATTATTTTTTAATATTATTCGCTCTAATTAGAAAATGCCCATATATCATCATCTAATAAGTGCCCGCCTTGTGCACTTATTGCTTCTTCATATTCTTCTGAATTTGATAGTCTTTCGGAGTCTGGATATAGAATTCTTCTTGGAACGATACTAGATGGATTGCTTCCATTAGTTCCATTTGAGTTTGGTGTGATTGTTGGAAACCCTGTTCTTCTGTAATCATTCCAAGCTTGTATAGGGTTTGAACCAAATAAAGATTTATATTTTTCTACAATTATTGTTTCTAAATTAGCTGTAGTTATTGTATTCAAATAGTTTGTTATTTCAGCCCCGCTCACTCCTAAAAATTCCATATTTGCACTGACTCCTTGTTTTATAGCCATCAAAACATCATCAGAGCTAGCGTTAGTCAATAAAAGAGCTTCTGCTTCTAAAAACTTTAGTTCTGCAAAAGAAATAAGAGGTGATGGAGAATCAAATTGAGACCAAAATAAATTGTCATTGTTATTTTGAAAATATAATTGATCGCCATCTGTGTTTGGAGTCATATAAAATGATTTTCTGGGATCACCATCTGTTAAAGTGTCAAAAAATGGAGCTATGATCAGTGTGTTTGGTCTTTGAACTCCAAATAAAGCTAATGGGTTACCTCCATTTGCGTTGCCTTCAAAATTAAAGATTGGGGAGGATGCATTACTTGTAAATGCAGAGGAAATTTCCACTAAAGCATTAGCTCCTGATTCAGGCGATTTTTTACTCAATTGTATGTAAAATCTTGCTTTTAAAGCGTGGGCAACTTGAGTCCAATTTGCATTAACCAAATCTCCTAATGGTCCTCCTTGAGGATCTGTGATTGCTAAATTTGAAATAGCATCATCTAATAATTCAAAAATATACTGATAAATTTCCTCTTGAGTGTCATATTTAGGGCTTAGATTTTCAGAGCCTAAAAAAGCCTCAGAGTATGGTATAAATCCCCATAAATTAGTTGCAATTCCTAAATTTACTGCCATGTAAATTTGAGCTAAAGCTTAGGTATGTGGAATATTTCCATCCTCATCAGCTTTTTCAATAATATCTGCGCAATCTCTCATTGAGCCAGTATATAGTCCAGTCTCCCAAAAGTTTGCTAAAGTACCTTCATTCAAGTTGTATTGAGTAAAAGCAACTTGTTGCGCATCAAAACCTTGGTAATATTGTGTGAATATTCCGGCAATTCTGCCAGCTGAGGATACAAGATTACGGTGCGTTTGTACTTGCATAATAGGAACAATTGCAACCGGATTTGCACTTTCACCACCCGGCCTTGTAGGATCATTATTTATATCCCCAAAATCATTACCACATGCAATAAAAACCAGAGTGATTATGATTGTTAGAAGTTTTTTGTCTAGAAGTTTCATATTTATTTAAATTTAAAATATTAATAGTTTTTAAAATGTTAATCGTAGTGATAAAGCATATGATTTCGTAAACGGTTGATTAAAATAATCTAATCCAAAACCATTAGAATCCCCTGTTAAATTTGTTTCTGGATCAATGCCTGGATAATCTGTTACAAGCAATAAATTTCTTCCTGAAGCTGTGATAATCAAGTTAGAAAATCCTATTGCATTTAAAAACTTTTGATTTAAACTGTACGACAATGACAGTTCTCTAAGTTTTAAATATGAGCCGTCGTAAATATTGTCCTATGCAGTCCCTCCGAACCCATATCTCACCCATCTGTTAGCGCCTAATCCTCCAGATGGGTCAGCATAAGCAACAGTAGTCGTATTAGGTTGACCATCTGACTGTCTTATTCCATTTACAACATAAGTTTGCTCTCTTAATTCACCTGTTTTCTTAGATACTCCAAAATAATCAAGTATTCCACATGTACCACACCATACATCACCACCTTTTCTTATATCTAAAACAGCAGTAAGAGTCAAGTTTTTATATTCAATTGAATTTCTAAACCCAAGTGTAAAATCTGGTATAGGGTCGCCTATCACCCCACTAGTTGGATCTTGAATGGCTAAACCGTTATCATCAACTAATTGGTTGCCATTGGAATCTCTAAGCCATCTGCTGCCAAAAATAGCACCATACGATTCGCCTTCAACAGCTCTAGATGAGGTGCTTACGAATCCATTTAAAAGTATCGGTTCTATCCCTGGAATTAGTTCTTCAACAACAGATTCGTACTGTGTAAAGTTGAAACTAGCATCCCAGTTAAATGTTTTAGTCGTAATTGGATTTACGTACAAAGTAGCTTCCCATCCCTTGTTAGAAATAACACCGGCGTTGGTTACTCTATTTGTGTATCCAGTAGTTGCTGGTTGTGTAACAGCAATAATCTGATCTGAAGTTTCTTTACTATAATATGCAACATCCAAACCTATTCTATTTTTAAAGAACTTTAACTCTGCTCCTATTTCATATTCTGTGGTACTTTCTGGTTTTATTTTATTATTTCCTAAAAGAGAGGATCTTTCATAGGCTACTTGTCCTAAAAGTGGGAATTCATTAGCTGATATAAATCCATCTCCTCCTGCAGAGCCAGAATTGTAATATGTAATCGTTGAAAATGCAGGAGCGTCATTGCCAGATTTACCATATGATGCTCTTAGTTTTCCATAGTTTAGCAAAGAATTATTATTCATAAGTTCTGTAAAAACAAAACTTAGACCAATGCCATAACTGTCAAAGCTGTTGTTTTTTTCTGGCAAGGTGGAAGACCAATCGCTTCTATATACCCCATTAACAAAAAGCATGTTGTCAAAACCTAATTTTGCTTGAGCGAATAATCCTCTGAGCTCTCTTCTGTTTACGTCTTCAATATTTACTTGTGTAGCACTATTTGAAACATGAAAGAAACTGGGGATAGTCAATCCAAATCCATCTACTCTACGAACTAATCGATTGGTTTTGAATTGATCATATCCAAATACTCCATTGAGATTGACTCTGTCATTCAGGTCCGTGTTCAATAAAAATAATAACTGTGTATTAATATCTGTATTAAATTCAGATCTATCTGAAACAGAACCGTTTCTGTCCGTAGCAGAATTGATGTCTATTCCTAACTTTCTTTCATCAGTATATCTGTCATATCCGTATTTACCTTGAATGGTTAGCCATGAGTTAGCTTTGAAGGATAATTGTAAATTTCCAATGAATCTGTTAACATCATCAAATGACGGATTTTTTGCAACAGTCCAATATGGGTTATCATAAATCCCTCCTCTGTAACTTCTTTGTGTACCGTCTTGCAATTCGTAGGCAATTGAGTTTGATGCGGCCTCTCTACCCGATAGCCCGTTCCCATTGTCAAAAGTTGGCGTAGTTCTTAATAAGCCTAGCATTATTCCCGAAATATTTGACCCTCTCTGTACTCTTCTCCCTCCTGAATTTACATAAGTTCCACTCGCTAACAAATTGAATTTGTCCGATAAATCCGTGTTAATATTTGCTCTGAATGATTTTCTGCCAAAATCCTCAACAGGGGATGTTCCAGTTTGGTCATTTTTTCCGGCTGAAACAAAATATTTAACTTTTTCATTACCTCCACTAACTGAAGCATTTAGATCTGTTGTAATACCACTTACAAAAAAATTATAATTATCATATGCCACTGCTGGCCTGCCATTTCCAGATCCAGAAGCAACTAGTCTACCTCCGCTGTCATAAGCATAATCAGAGCCATCAAATTCTAAATCTGAAATTGCTGGCCCCCAGCTAAAGCCTTCGCCTGTTTCTGGCCCACGCCAAGTTAATTGACCGCCCACAGGTCTGCCTTGTGCATATTGTTTTTGTAGCTCAGGAAGATTTGTTACTTCAGAGACCGAGATGCTTGATGATAATGTCACTCTTGGTTTGCCTGATTGGCCTGACCTTGTCGTAATTAAAATAACTCCATTACTTGCTCTCAAGCCGTATATTGCCTGTGCGGCAGTACCCTTTAAAATAGTAATTGATGCAATATCATTTTGATTTATGTCAATAGCTCTGTTAGAGTTATCAACTCCTCCAACACCATTTAAAGACGAACTATTGTCAATTGGTACGCCATCAACAACAAATAGAGGGCTGTTTGATCTGTTGATTGAAGTATTTCCTCGAATTCTGATATTTGCTGATGCACCTACAGATCCTGACGATGTAGTAACTTGTACTCCAGCAGCCTTTGCTGCTAAGGATGAAGTTATGTTGACTTCATTAGTATTTTCTATTTCTTCAGAAGTTATTGTTTGTACTGCGGAAGAAATTGACCTTGGCTTCGCTTTTACGCCAAGCGCCGTCACTACGACCTCTTCCAATGTGTTATCGGTTTGCATCTGCACATCATAGTTGGTAGAAGCGCCAACAGTAACAGACTGTGTAGCATAGCCCACATAACTAATTTCCAGTACATCGCCTACATTGGCTGATAGTTGGTACTTTCCGTCAAAATCGGTGGAGGTTCCAGAGCTGGTACCTGCACGAATCACCGTTGCACCAGGTAGGGGCAATCCATTTTCGTCCGATACTGTTCCTGAAACGGTTTTTTGTTGTGCAAACACCATTTGCACGCCTAATGCCAAAAGCATCAGAATCATTGTAAATTTGGGTTTCATATGATTTGTTTTCAATTAGTGTGGCTAATATCTTAAATAAAAGTTAAGATATTAAGATAAAGGGTTGTTTTTTAACACACCTTTAACAGTTGTTTAATCCTTTAATCTTGTTAACGCCTAAAAAGTAGTAGTTAGGCTCAAATGAATTTTAGAATTCGAAAAATTAAACCTTTGATTTTTGGGTTTGCCGTTGGCATAGTTAAAGCGTAAGAGTCCGGCATTGGTGCGCAGGCCAAATCCAAATCCGAAGCCGTAAAGCTCTTGGTTGCTCAGTTGGGCGTCTTGCATGTACCCCGCATCAATAATACTGTGAACAAACAAAGATGGGCTTAGCCGATAACGGTACTCTGTACAAAGGACTCCAACACGCGTGGCAAATAAGCTATTTTCTTCAAATCCTCGAACAGAATTAATCCCTCCAAACCTAATGAGTTCATTGAATAGGTACTGGTCTGAGTCAAGGCCTTCCAAATGAAGTTTTAGGAAAATACTGTTTTTGGGATTGAGCTGTACGATGTGATGGGCTTTGAGTTGGAGGTGCCGCTGTTCATTCGTTTCAGTTGTTGATCTTTGACCCAAACCAGCAGTGAATTTGAGTTGGCTTTTTATTGGAAATAATGCGTTGTTTTTTTGACGCTTGATGTACTGGTAATTTAGTCCATAAAATTGACTGTCATAATCTTCGATTTCATTGGAGGTGTTTTCAGTTAGTACATTGGACTGTAGGTTGCGCAATTCAA
>CBFHNG010000063.1:0-6370 GCA_965657165.1 Flavobacteriaceae bacterium | reverse complement strand
TAAATCACACAAAGACAATGGCTATCAAATTGTCTTTTTGGCCAAATCCAAAAAAGGGTATGAAAATCTGGTAAAAATGTCTTCCATTGCCTTTACCGATGGATTTTATTATGTTCCTAGAATTGATCGCAAGATTGTAGAACACTACAAAGAAGATTTAATTGTACTCACAGGAAATCTTTATGGTGAAGTGCCCTCAAAGGTTTTAAATGTTGGTGAACATCAAGCCGAAGACGCATTATTGTGGTGGAAAGAACAATTTCAAGAGGATTTATATATTGAACTCATGCGTCATGGTCAAGAAGATGAAGATCGTGTCAATCCCGTATTGATTCAATTTGCCAAAAAGCACAACATAAAATTAGTGGCCACCAACAACACCTATTATATAGACCAAACGGAGGCCAATGCACACGATATTTTGTTGTGTGTTAAAGACGGTGAAAAGCAAGCCACACCCATTGGTCGGGGGCGTGGTTACAGATATGGACTTCCCAATCAAGAATATTTTTTCAAGTCATCAGAAGAAATGAAAGAATTGTTTAAGGATGTTCCAGAGGCCATTCTAAATATTCGAGAGGTGGTTGATAAAATTGAACCTTTTGAATTGGCAAGAGATGTGTTACTTCCAAAATTTGAAATTCCTGAGGAATTTGTAAATGAAGCCGATGCTTTGGAGGGGACAAACCATGGGGAAAATGCCTATCTACGTCATTTGACATATGAAGGCGCAAAAAAGCGCTACAAAACACTAACAGATGCCATCAAAGAGCGTATTGATTTTGAACTTCAAACGATCGAAAAAACAGGATATCCAGGGTATTTTTTGATTGTAGAAGATTTTATTCGCGAGGCGCGAAATATGGATGTTTCTGTTGGGCCAGGTCGTGGTTCTGCAGCAGGATCGGTTGTGGCCTATTGTCTATGGATTACAAATATTGATCCTATTAAATACGATTTACTTTTTGAGCGTTTTCTCAATCCAGATCGTGTCAGTATGCCTGATATTGATATCGATTTTGATGATGAAGGACGAAGTCTAGTAATGGATTATGTAATTAAGAAATATGGCGCCAATCAAGTGGCACAAATTATCACATATGGAACAATGGCCGCCAAATCTTCCATTAGGGACACCGCACGTGTTTTGGATTTACCATTGGGCGATGCAGACCGAATTGCAAAGTTGGTGCCCAATATGTCTAAGCTCAATAAAATATTTGGGGTTGACGAAAAAATCCTCAAGCAAAAATTTCGTGCCGAAGACATGGAGCTTATCAATCAATTGCTTAATATTTCTGAAGGCGATGATTTGGAAGCAGAAACCGTCAATCAAGCTAAAGTCTTAGAAGGTTCGCTAAGAAACACTGGAATTCATGCGTGCGGAGTGATCATTACACCTGGCGATATTACCAATTATGTCCCTGTTGCTACCGCAAAAGATTCAGATTTGTATGTGACTCAATTTGACAACTCGGTGGTTGAAGATGCAGGGTTGCTTAAAATGGATTTTTTAGGACTCAAAACATTAACACTTATAAAAGACACCGTTAAAATTGTTAAAGCCAAACATGGAATCGCTCTAGATCCTGAAAATTTCCCATTGGATGATGTCGCAACATATGAGCTGTTTCAACGTGGAGAAACGGTGGGTATATTTCAATACGAATCGCCAGGAATGCAAAAACATATGCGCGATTTGAAGCCAACAGTATTTGCCGATTTAATTGCCATGAATGCGCTATATCGCCCAGGGCCTTTAGAGTATATTCCAAGCTTTATCCGCAGAAAGCACGGCGATGAAGACATCTCATATGACCTTCCAGAAATGGAAGAATATTTGAAAGAAACTTATGGAATTACGGTCTATCAAGAGCAAGTAATGCTACTGTCTCAAAAACTCGCCGATTTTACCAAAGGTGAAGCCGATGTTTTGCGAAAAGCCATGGGTAAAAAACAAAGGGCAGTACTTGACAAAATGAAGCCAAAATTCATTAGTCAAGCAAGTTCAAAAGGACTAAATCCAGAAAAATTAGAAAAAATTTGGACCGATTGGGAGAAATTTGCAAGTTATGCTTTCAATAAATCGCACTCAACATGTTATGCTTGGATAGCCTATCAAACGGCCTACCTCAAGGCGCACTACCCAGCAGAGTATATGGCAGCCGTACTGTCCAATAATATGCGCGATATCAAGCAAGTGACCTTTTTTATGGAAGAGGCCAAGCGTATGAAACTCAATGTGTTGGGGCCTGATGTTAATGAAAGTTATTACAAGTTTTCTGTAAATAAAGATAACGCCATTCGTTTTGGAATGGGTGCTATAAAAGGAGTAGGGCATGGTGCTGTAAAAACAATTGTTGAAGAACGAAAAAATGAAGGAGGATACCGTTCTATTTTTGATTTAGCCAAGCGTATTGATTTACGTGCAGCCAATAAAAAAGCCTTTGAAAATTTGGCCAATGCCGGTGGTTTTGACTGTTTTACAAATACGCACCGGGCACAATATTTTTATGATGAAGGCGATGGGGTAACATTTTTAGAAAAAACAATAAAATACGCCAATAAATTTCAAGAAAATAAAAATTCTGCTCAAGTGAGTTTGTTTGGTGAAGCCAGTGAGGTTCAGTTTCCAGAGCCCGAACTTCCAGCTTGCGAAAGTTGGGGTACTATGGAAAAATTAGCTCGAGAAAAAGAAGTAGTTGGTATTTATATTTCAGGGCATCCTTTGGACGATTTCCGAATAGAAATGCAAAATTTTTGCAATGGAACAGTAGCCTATTTTCAAAATATGACACCGTTGATTAACAAAGAAATTACGTTTGGAGGTGTGGTAACCGATGTTCAGCATCGTGTGAGTAGACAAGGCAAAGGCTGGGCGAGTTTTACTATTGAAGATTACACCAACAGCCATGAATTTAGAATTTTTGGCGAAGAATATCTCAAATTCCGACACTTTCTGATGCTAAATAATTTTGTTTATATACGCGCATTTGTTCGTGAGGGGTGGACCAACAGAGAAACTGGGAAAAAAGGGGAGCCACGTTTGCAGTTCAACAACTTTCAATTGTTACATGATGTAATGGATGCTTACGCTAAAAAAATATCAATACAGCTCAATATCAAAGAGTTAAATGAACAGAAAGTTAATGAAATTCAAGACTTGCTAAGTCTACATAAAGGCAAACATAATTTGAATTTTGTAGTTTATGACGATGAAGAAGAATTAAAATTGGAGCTCAAAAGCAGAAAACAGAAAGTACAAATCTCACAAGAATTGTTGACCGAACTTCAAAATCAAAACATCTTTTATAAACTCAATTAGCCATATCAATATTGTCAATTTCATCATAAAAAAAACAAATTGAACATAGGCTTGACAACTCGTTTTTTTGATTAAATTTGTATATACATTAAAACTAAATCTTATGGCACTAGAAATAACAGATGCAAACTTTGAAGAAACAGTACTAAAAAGCAGTAAACCAGTATTGGTTGATTTTTGGGCAGCATGGTGTGGTCCTTGCCGCATGGTAGGTCCAATCATTGACGAAATCAGTACTGAATATGCCGAAAAGGCTGTTGTTGGCAAAGTTGATGTTGATGCAAATCAAGAATTTGCTGCAAAATATGGTGTACGAAACATTCCTACAGTATTAGTATTTCAAAACGGAGAAGTTGTTGGACGACAAGTAGGTGTTGCACCAAAAGCAAGTTACACCGATGCGATTGACGCCTTGTTGTAATCTTCAATTAATAATAAATTTGAAAAGGTTTGTCCATGTGGCAAACCTTTTTTAGTTTAGGGGATAATGAGCTTTCAAAACGATTATCAAAATAAGACTCAATTTTCCAATTTTGAGCTACTCGCACAATCTATTGTGGAGGGGTTTATTTCTGGAATGCACAAAAGTCCATTTCATGGTTTTTCTGCTGAATTTGCCGAACATAAAATTTATAATAATGGCGAAAGTACTCGCCATATAGATTGGAAACTTTTTGCCAAAACAGATAAGTTATATACCAAGCGTTTTGATGAAGAAACCAATATGCGGTGTCATCTTATTGTAGACCTTAGTTCATCGATGTTTTATCCAAATTTGAAAGAGCATTCAGATTTGAAATATAATAAAGTGGAATTTTCAGCATTAGCATCGGCAGTTTTACTTCAAATTCTGAAAAAACAACGCGATGCAGTAGGCCTGAGTTTGTATGCCGATTCCTATCAATATTATGCTCCAGAAAAAGGAAATGAACGTCATTTTCAGATGTTGCTGGATAAGTTATACAACGCCACAACTTTAGCACCAAAACAATCAACAACCAAAACCTATGAGGTATTGCATCAAATTGCAGAACAAATGCATCGTCGCTCAATGATTATTTTGTTTACAGACATGTTTCAGTCAGAAATGGCATCCACTCAGTTATTTGAGGCACTAAGGCATTTGAAATACAATAAGCATGAACTCATTCTTTTTCATGTTTTCGATAAAAAAACAGAATTTGATTTTGACTTTAGCAACACTCCAAAACATTTTGTAGATGTAGAAACAGGCGCTTCAATTGATGTATTTCCAAAATCTGTTCAAGAAAACTACAGCAAAGCGCTAAATAAATATTTTAAAGAATTGAAATTAAAATGCGATCAATATAAGATACATTATATGCCTGTTGATCTGCGTGAAGGCTTCAATAAAATCCTGATGACTTTCTTTGAAAAGCGCAATAAATTTTTGTGAAAAATAAATAAAAAACATTTGTTGTATTAAAAATGCAATGTATATTTGCATTCGCTTAAAGCAACGGTTTGGTAGTTCAGTTGGTTAGAATACCTGCCTGTCACGCAGGGGGTCGCGGGTTCGAGTCCCGTCCAGACCGCAGATACTTAAAAGCCTCTCCTTAGAGGCTTTTATTTTAAAATGTTGTGTTGAGGTAGTCCAATGGATTACCCGTGGTTTGACAAAACCAGTGAGAAGCTTTCCTGTAAAACGGAGGGCTTTTTTTTTACCATTTAATTAATGTCTTTTGACGTGCTTTTTTAGAATTCTTTTGTTTTCTTTTTGCACCAAAGGATGTTTGCGATGTCCCCAAACTTTAGCTCGTGCTGCACGTGCACTATCTTCTAAGTGTACAATGGGTAATGGATAGTTTTGGTCCAAAACAACCCCACAAAATTCTTGCTCCATAGCACTCATTTTCCATGGTTCATGAATATGCTCTACAGGAACTTGTTGAAGTTCGGGCACCCATTTTTTTATAAAAACACCTTCTGGATCTTGCTCCATCGAGTTTTTTACAGGATTGTATAGTCGAATGGTATTGATGCCAGTTGTACCCGCCTGCATTTGAAATTGGGGATAATGAATTCCAGGATCATAATCCAGAAATAAGCGCGCCAAATGATATACACCATCCCGCCAATCTTGATCCAAATTTAGTGTCAAGAACGATACTAAAAGCGCTCGCATCCTAAAGTTAATCCACCCCGTTTGCTCTAGAGCACGCATACAGGCATCAATCAGCGGATAGCCAGTGGTGCCTAGTTTCCATGCTTTTAAGTAGGTGGCGTTTGTGTTTCGTTCCAATAATTCATAACCAGCATTGATGCATTGCGTTTCGTAACTGCACTCCATCTCAAATTTTTGAACAAAATGACAATGCCAATGTAGTCGTGTTAGCATCGCCGAAAACACACGCTTTCTTTTTTGAGCATTGGGATGCATATTGACATATTGAAAGACTTGGCGTACACTCAAATTTCCCCAGCTCAAAAACGGTGATACTCTACTACAACTTATTCTACTTTCGGTAGGTTTAGAAATGTGCTTTTGATAATTGAACCCTCTTTCCTCAAGAAAAGAATGTAAGTACCGCCAGGCCATGCCTTCTCCAGCTGGTTGAAATGATTTTGGGTAGTGTTCTAATTGTTTTTGAAGCTTTTTTGGAAGTTTAAAAGGATATGAAAACTCTATTTTTTTGGCTTTTGAGAAACTGTTATTTATGAGAGGTTTACTCATATAACTGTTCCAAAGTTTTGCCCAATGGGTTCTGTTTTTTAACCCTCGAACCACCCCGTTTTGTTGGGATTCTTGCCATAAAATATTGTGTTGCTTACAAAATTTTGAAATGCTTTTATCACGTAACCAAGAATGTTCTGTACCACTTTCCTTATGGCTAAAAATGGTTTGAATATCGAATTTTGTATATAGAAACTCAAAAATATCTAATGAATTTCCATAAAAAACAGAAACAGAAGTATTTGAAGATGCTAAGGTTTTATTGAGGGCGTTTATGGAATGGTAAATAAATTGCAAGTGACGCACTCCAGAATCGGGGTGTTGCAACAAGTTTGAATCAAAAATGTAGA
>CBFHNG010000062.1:2246-6656 GCA_965657165.1 Flavobacteriaceae bacterium | reverse complement strand
GCCTGAATAGGGTCGGACGATTGATCCCACGCAAAATTTTGAGTTCCAGGACCAAAAGGATCTGCCCCTTGTCCACAAAATGTGTGCCAGTAAGCTATGGCAAATTTAAAATGCTCCCTCATGGTTTTACCAGCAACCACTCGATTTGGGTCATAATATTTAAATGCTAGTGGATTATCCGATTCTTTACCCTCATAACGAATAGCATCAATCCCCTTGTAGTATTCTTTGTTTCCTATTAGTGTCATTATTTAATTTTTAATATGTTTTTCTAATTCTTTTTTCCATCTGTTGTAGGCTTCAAGATAAGGGGTTTTATTATCTATGGGTTTAAAAGTCATCACATGGTCATTATTAGTAATACTTTCTCCAAATTGTTTAAAGTTTTTATTGGTCAGACCTGCAGCACGGGCTGCCCCAACTGCCCCAGTAGTATTATATATTTCAATTTCATAACCGATTAAAGTAGCTAAGGTTTTAGCAAAAATTTCGGAACGGAAAAGATTATCATTTCCAGCTCTTATGACTTTAATTTTTACTTCGTCATTTTTTAAAATTTCCATTCCATATACAAAAGAAAAAGCAATACCCTCAAGAGCAGCTCTAAATAAATGCGCTTTAGTATGTTGATTTAAATTAATGTTACAAAATTGAGAGCCAATAGTTAAATTATTGAGCATGCGTTCAGCACCATTACCAAATGGCAAAATCACCAAACCATTAGATCCAACAGGAACTTTAGACGCTTTCCTATTCATCGTTTCGTAGGATTCTGCAGAACTTTGATTGCGTAACCAACGGTACATGATTCCTGCACCATTTATACACAATAATTTACCAATCGTATGATTATTTTCAGAATAATTGACATGTGCGAAGTGATTAATTCTACTAGATTCCTTAGATTTTTTATTTTTGGTCACAGCATAAATGACCCCAGAGGTTCCTCCGGTAGCTGCGACCTCTCCGTCATTAAAAACGTTTAAGGAAAGGGCATTATTGGGTTGATCTCCTGCTCTATATGTTACTGGTATACCATCAGGTAAACCAGTCTCGGCAGAAGCTTTTTTTGTAATGTATCCTTGTGGAATAAAATTTTCTACAATATTTGGAACTAAGTCAGAATTAAAACCAAAGTAATCCAATAACCAATCCGCTATTTTATTCGATTTGTAGTCCCAAAAAATACCTTCTGATAAGCCATTTTTAGTAGTTGAAATTTCATTTGTAAGTTTAAATGCAATAAAATCACCAGGTAACATGAACTTATGAATTTTTTTATACAACACAGGTTCGTTGTCTTTGACCCATTTGAGCTTGGAGGCTGTGAAATTCGCAGGGGAGTTTAGAAGAGAGGAAACACAGCGTTCTTTGGTTAAATCTTCAAAAGCTAGCTTTCCAATATCCACAGCGCGACTGTCGCACCAAATAATGGAATTCCTCAGCGGTTCGCCGTCACCATCAACAAGTACCAAACCGTGCATTTGATAAGAGATACCGACAGCTAAAATATTGGAGGCATCAATTTTAGATTCATTTAAAATTCGTTTGGTACCTTGACACACAAATTTCCACCAATCGTTCGGGTCTTGTTCCGCCCA
The DNA here is from genome assembly GCA_965657165.1 of Flavobacteriaceae bacterium. Taxonomy (GTDB): domain Bacteria; phylum Bacteroidota; class Bacteroidia; order Flavobacteriales; family Flavobacteriaceae; genus UBA3537. Next base: position 5,055 of record CBFHNG010000062.1, on the reverse strand, counting down.
ATCGCTTTGCTCTGAAAGAATAGACATTTCGTGTTGGGGTTCGTGAAGACTCAAAATATTTTCACCCGTAGCCGCTTCTACTAAAGCCACTTTAACGGAAGAACTTCCCAAATCAAATCCTATATAATATTTACGACCCATTTTTCTTTAATTTAAATATATTCAAATTTGATTTAAATATTGCCATATGGATTCAGAGTAATAATTGAACCGTCCTCTCGATACTTAATTTCAGCCACTTTTATGCAACGCAAATGCGTAATGCCTTTTGATAGAGATGAATCGTGATAAAATAAATATGTTTTATCTTCAATTTTACAAATAGAATGATGAGAAGTCCACCCTACAACAGGGTTCAAAATTCTACCTCTATAGGTAAAAGGGCCATAAGGGTTATTTCCCGTGGCATAACATATATAATGCGTATCCCCAGTAGAATACGAAAAGTAATATGTATTGTTATGTTTATGCACCCAAGCCGCCTCAAAAAAACGACGTTCATTATCTCCTGAAAGCAAAAGATCTCCATTTTCATCAAGAATTTGAAGTGCTTTAGGTTCTTCATCAAACTCAAGTAAATCCTCTGACATTTTTACTACAAATGGAAGCAATGCTGGTTCATTTTTTGCAGGTATAAATGCTGTTGGACTGTCAGGTTGTTCAGCGTTAAATTTACCTTTTTGCCATCGTTGTAATTGTCCTCCCCATAGCCCACCAAAGTACATATAATAGCTGCCATTGTCATCCTTATAAACTGCTGGATCAATTGAAAAGCTACCCTTAATGGCATTGGGTTGTGCAATAAAAGGGCCGGTAGGCTTATCGCTTACGGCAACTCCAATTCGGAAAATATCATCATAATCCTTTGCTGGAAAGAAAAGGTAAAATTTTCCATCTTTTTCGTTGGCATCTGGAGCCCACATTTGTTGTTTTGCCCAAGGTACATCGTCAACATGTAATGCTACTCCATGATCAATAGCTTCGCTATCAATTGAATCCATAGAAATCACGTGATAATCTTCCATTGCAAAGTGACTACCTAAATCGTCAAATGCTTCACCTGCATCAATGTCATGAGAAGGGTATATATATATTTTACCATTAAAATAATGAGCAGAGGGGTCTGCTGTGTATATATGAGTTACTAAAGGTGCAGACAGTGCCTTTTTATTTAATGCATCAAAATCTATGTGGTCTATATTATCTTCAGGCATAATTGTTAATTATTTCGTCTTTGATTTAAGTCTAATTCAATTTGAGTTTCCATACTTTTATTTATTTCGTAAAAAAATAAAAGAGCAACACCTATCAAAAATGGTATTGAAGGATAAACACTAACAAGAAGTTTAGTGCCTAATACTGCCTCAGAAGATTGTCCTAATTCACTGTTTGCAACATAGCCATAAGATGAAAGTATTTGAGTTACCAATGAACTACCGATAGTAAGTCCAAGTTTAAGTCCAACCATCATGGCAGAAAATATTATAGCTGTTGCTCTGCGGTTATTTTTCCACTCTGAAAAATCTGCAACATCAGCGATCATAGCCCATAACAACGGAATGGTAATTCCATAGAAAAAACCATGTAAAATTTGAGCTCCAAAAATAAATGCAATTGAAGTGGGTTTTAGGAAGTAAAAAAGAAGAATAAATAGGGTTGAGATAAATAAAAACCATCCAAAAACATTTCGTTTTCCATACTTGTCTGCCAAAGGTTTCGAAAAACCAATTCCAATAATCATAAAAATAATACCACCAGCATTAAATAAACCAAATCCAGCAGATACTGGATCGTTTCCAAAGAAATTGATCCCTACACTGGTTAGAAATTCTAAAATTGGACTAATAAAATTGGTTAGATATGAAACATCAATAAAGTTTTCAAAGTAATACACATAGCTACCCCCTTTCATGGCTAAAGATATGAAAGTCAGGGTAGTTAGGATCAACATTATTACCCAGGGTTTATTAGAAATCAAGTCCGCAAAATCTTCCCTAAGTGTTGATTCTTGTTCTTTTTTTGGAATAACACGTTCTTTAGTTGTGAAAAAAGTAATGAGCAATAAAATAGTACCAATGATGGCCAACCAAGTCATCACAATTTCAATTCCAACAGCTTTGTCGCCTTCACCTGCATAAATTATAATTGGAAGCATAAAGACCTGGACAAAAAATTGAGCAAACATAACTGCTACAAAACGAAATGATGAAATACTATTGCGTTCTTTCATGTTACCAGTGATTACGCCACTCAATGCAGAATAAGGCAAATTACTTGAGGCATAGAGCAGTAATAAAAGTGTATAGGTAACAACGGCATAAACAACTTTACCCTTGTAACTAAAATCGGGTGTAGTAAATGCTAAAACTGAAATCACTCCAAGGGGTACAGCAGTCCACAAAATCCAAGGTCGAAATTTACCCCATTTGGATTTGGTACGGTCAGCAATAGCGCCCACAATGGGATTAAAACCAAATGCGGCTATGGTTCCCACAATAAACATAAGAGCAGTGGCATCATCGGCTTGTAAACCATAAATATCGGTATAGAAATAGGCTAAATAAGTCATTAGGGTTTGAAAAACAAGATTAGCAGCTAGATCTCCTAGACTATAACCTATTTTTTCTGTTATTGATAATTTTTTTGAAATGGATTTCATACAAATATTTTTAGTTTTGTTGTTTGGTTTCTACCTCTAAGACGCTTTGATAGGCGAGCTTTGGGTTGCAATTTCTATCAAACAATAATGGATAATTTGTACGCCCTTTAATAGGCCAATCATTGAGCCAAGAATGTTTGTCCATCACAC
>CBFHNG010000062.1:0-2148 GCA_965657165.1 Flavobacteriaceae bacterium | reverse complement strand
TTTCTATCAAACAATAATGGATAATTTGTACGCCCTTTAATAGGCCAATCATTGAGCCAAGAATGTTTGTCCATCACGCCCCAGAAGGTGACTCTTTCTATTTTATCACTATGCTTGACAAAAAGTTGGAAAATATCGTGATAGCGTTTTGCTAATTGTTTTTGAACTTTCTTTGGGAGTTTGTTTGGATAAGGACTCATTTTTGAGTCGCCCTCGAACTGAGAAAAATTTTGAGTCACCTCTGCACCAACCATTTCCCATGGATTTGGTAGAACAGAAATATCGAGCTCTGTAAAAGACACTGGGACTCCAGCAGCATGAACATCCAATATAATCTGTTCAATTTGGTCTAAACTAGGTGATGCTAAGTCCCAATGTGCCTGAACTCCAATACCATCAATCTTAACTCCACTTGATTTGAATTCTTTAACCATATTTAAAATACCTGCTCTTTTTTCTTCTTTATAAAAATTATAATCATTGTAAATTAAGTTGGCCTTTGGGTCAGCTTTTTCAGCAAGTTTAAAAACATCGCTTATGTAATTTTCACCCAAATTATTATAAAAAACAGATTCACGTAATGTTCCATCCTCATTAAAAGCTTCATTAACAACATCCCAAGCATCTATTTTTCCTCGATATCTTGAAACTACAGTATTAACATGATTTGTTACATATTCTTTCATTTCAGCTGTATTATCAATATTTTGCATAAAATCAGCCAGTTGATTGTGCCAAACTAATGCATGACCTACAATATACATGTCGTTTTTTAGTCCAAGCTCTATATATCGATCTGCAGTGTTAAAATCAAATGTATTTGGTTTTGGATGAATAAATATCCATTTCAATGAATTCTCAGGGGTTATGGAGTTAAACTCAGAAGTTACAATGTTTTCAGATTTTTGATCATTCCCTAATATAATTTCCTCATTTATAGCTGCGCCTAAATGAAATAGTCCTTTGAAGTGGGTTGCAAGAGTTGAATTGTTAGTTTTTGAAACTAATACTGTATTGGCACAGCCAATCGTACAAATTATCGCACTAACAATGCTTATGTAACTTATTTTTTTTATTCTTTTCATCTTAAAATCATTATTGTATAGCTAATAATTAATGCTTAATGAAGCGTAAGGTTTGTGTTTTATTTTTTGACGGATTTATAATTTTTAAAATATAAAGTCCTGTACTTAGATTTGAAACCTCAATTGTACGCGTTTGCTGATGGTGGGTTTGGGATAATTTATATGTTTTCCCAAAAAGATCATAAACTAAAACTATGTCTTTCTTCAAAAGATTTGAAATTTGTAATCGATCTGATGCTGGATTGGGGTACAAAATAAAATTGGAATTTGAATCAACAGGACTTATAGCACTTAGTGAGTTTCCAATAAACTCATATGCTCCAATGTCTACAATATCATCAACATTAGAAAAATCTACTGCTGGACTTCCTTGTGGCATCAATGAAAAATCGTCAATAAAATAATCCCCACCTCCATCATTCATTGTCGGTCCTTTGACATAAACAAATAAATTATCAGCAGAGCCATAGGTATAATCGCCCGTTAGTAGTGTCCATTCTTGATCCGAAGAATCAGTGACCGAAGTGAGATTGGTGTAAGTATTTAATGTAGTATTCTTGATAGTCAATTGTGAAGTTCCAGAAACGCCTTGTGCTAGTCTTACCCAAACATAAAATGTGTAGGTTTCGCCTACAGTTAATAAGTTATCTAATACTAATTTTGGGCTATGCCAAGATTCACTTCTTCCAGTTGTTAACAAACTACTGTTTCCAGTTAGTGCTGTATTTCCTATGGTTTGAATTGTGGCGGTTCCAAATGAAGACCACCCGTCCGTTGAGTTTTCAAAACTAGAGGATGAAATAGCATTTGCGGCTGGCCTTGAGGTGCCCAAAAAATCATTTTCGGGAGTATAGCTTGAATCACCTGCATCAATGGCAGGAGAGTTTGGAGTGATTGAAAAATCAGTTTCTGAAATATCAATTGGACCGTTGACAACTGAGGGCGATAAAACAAAAAGTGGGTCTTGATTAACAATATTATTTTCTGAAGTTGCTGGCCAAGCATACGACCCGTTCAAAAAGAGATTATTATTTGCGATTCTATTATTGGAGACCTGATTCAA
>CBFHNG010000061.1:0-6750 GCA_965657165.1 Flavobacteriaceae bacterium | reverse complement strand
ATCTGTTGGAGCTCAACCACAATTTTCTACAATAATGAAAGTTTTAAAAGCAGTTGGTGGACAAATTAGAGTCAATCCAATATAGACATAAATGTAAAACCTTGCCTAACTATACAGCTGGTTTTGTATATTTTTTTAAATTATTGATTTTCAATAAATAACATAAAAAAAGATGTTTTTTAACATTTTTGTTTTGGTGTTTTTATACTTTTTTTTTTATAATTTTAACCTGATTTAAGGCCCAAAAATCTACATTCTACAATAGGAACACCTACGTTTTTCAGTTGTATGTTATTGATTTTCAGGGGTTTAGCCAAGCACATTTGCTGTTTGATGCGACAATTTTTATGCAAACAAGAGTTGCACTACTTTTTTTAAACACAACCCCAGCTTTTGTGCCATTCCCATAGCTGAGGTAAAAACAAATTTGGAATGGTAAATAATTTAAATCATTTATTAGTATGAAAACATTAAATTTAGAACAAATGGAAGGCTATTATGGTAAGAGCATAGATCCTGAAAAAAAATGTAGAATAGGAGTTTCAATCGGTTGTGGTTTTGTTGGACTTGCATTAGGGCCAATTGGGGGGTTCTTGGCTGGTACTGCTTGCTCATCTGCTGCTTCAGCCTCTGGCTATTGTCAAGCATAATTGTTAAATTTTAAGAGTTTGACTTAAATTATAAAAATCAAACTCTTTTTTAAGAAAAAACTATGGAAGATAAAATAAATGATTTGTCGTTAAAGTTATCTGCATTTGACGAGAAATTTATTGTAAACAATAATGAGATTACTATAGTTACAGAAAGTCCTCTATTCATTTATGTCAAATTTAAAAATAATAAGTACTTAATTAGTAATAGATTAATGAAGTGGAATTTTTTAACAGGATTTTTAAAAATGAGTTTGAGAGAGGCATATCGATACCTAACTACTATGTTAGTATTGGGGATTCTATTAATAGTATTATTTTATTTTTTTATCTCATATAAAGATTACTCTATTGACTTAAATACGCTTTTGATATTTTTAAGTTTATTGGTTATTATAATTTCTTGGACTGCATTTAGTTTCTTGAAGCTAAAAATATCCTTTTTGCAAAAGAAAAAACAAATAATTGATTGGATTAATGAATAAATCCAGTTAATGTTTTGTTGAAAAAATGAAAAGCAGTGTAAAACTTTTATTTTTATTATTATTTGTTCTTTTAATTTGCAAATTGGCCTTTAAAAATTTGTTAGAAACTGAACGAATAATGTTGTTATTCTATAATAATCAAATTTCAAATGAAGATATTGAAAGAATATTAGCATTCAAGGATAAATGGGATTGGCTTCTTTATCTAATTTATTTTTTTATAGTGTCGCTGAAAATTTTTGTCATTGCAGCTATCTTAGACATCGGTTGTTTCTTTTTTGGTAAAGACATCAGGTATAAAACCCTTTTTCATATTGCAGTTAATGCCGAGTTTGTGTTGGTTATTGTTTTTAAAACGGCTTGGTTTTATTTTTTTTACTTTTTTTTTATAATTTTAACCAGTTTTGATGCCCAAAAATCTACATTCTACAAAAGGAACACCTACGTTTTTCAGTTGTATGTTTTTGATTTTTAGGGAGTTAGCCAAACACTTTTGGTGTTTGATGCGACAATTTTTATGCAAACAAGAGTTGCACTACTTTTTTTAAACACAACCCCAGCTTCTGTGCCATTCCTAAAGCTGAGGTAAAAACAAATTTGGAATGGCAAAAAATTTAAAACATTTATTATTATGAGAACATTAAATTTAGAACAAATGGAAAAAATTCAGGCTGAAGGCTGTGGGAGTTCAGCTTTAGGACTAGCAATTACTTTTGGAGGAGCATTTTTAGTTGCTACACCAATAGGCGCGGTTGTATTTGCAGCAGCATTTATTGTAGGAAGTTATAATCTTTCACAAGCTTGTTCATGATGGAAACGCTTTTTAACAAAAGAAGAGTTATTCTTATGGTTATTATGTATGTAGCTTTATTTCTCATAGGTCATAGTATTTATGAATTAGATAGCATTGCAATTTCAAAAAACCAGAGCTTTCTATCCCGATATGCAGGTGTCATAGCAAACTCCTTATTGGCGTTAGGATGTTTTTGGGAACTTTATTTTGCAAATAAGTTTCAATCTAAATAATACTTGATTTAACTTCCCATCAAAACGTGGGATGTTCCTAAAAACATTTATTGATTATGAATAAGTTTAAATCAGCAGTCTTGATTTTTAGTATTGTCGTAGAAATTGTAGCTATTATATTGTTTGTAAACAAAGAAATTAGTTCTACACTTTTTGCTTTGGTTTCAATGTCCATGGCAATCAATGTTGGATTGTACTTCTATCAAAAAAATGCTAAAACCTAATGAAGGTTAAATTTAATTTATTTTGAGTACAAATCTAAGATTTGTAAAATTGACCATCATTTTTATATCGCACCGCCTGCACGCACTTCCAAAAATTGCTGATACGATTTATGTTATTGAAAATGGTGAAATTGGAGCTTTTGGCGCACACAATGCCTTAATGCAAACCACCAATTTTTATAGCAGTTTTTGGAAAACACTTCAATTGTAGTAGCATTCCAAAAATACTTCGCGCTTTTCTCCCAAAAAAATGTTTAGCTTTGCTAAAATTAGACCCATGAATTTTTTAAAGTTTTTGTTCAGTAAATCAATAGTCAAACAACTTGGTTTAGCTATTGTGGCTTGTATTATTTTTGCATTTTTGGCGCTTAAATGGTTAAAATCCTACACCAACCATGGCGTATTTGTAGAAGTTCCCAATTTGGTCGGTTTATCTCTAAATGATGCTGAAATTACACTAGATAATTTTGATCTTAGAACACAAGTTCAAGATTCGTCCAACTACAATCCAAAATACCCCTCTGGAGCGGTCATTGAACAAGAGCCATTGGCCGGGGCCAAAGTCAAAGAAAACAGAAAAATATATTTGATTTTAAATCCTTCGAACTACAGAAATGTCCTAGTGCCCAATGTCATCCGTAATACACTCCGTCAAACACGTCCGAGTTTGGAAGCATTAGGTTTTAAAGTAGGCGAATTAATTTATGTGAATGACCTTGGAAAAGATGAGGTCATAGAACTCCGTTACAGAGGACGAAAACTTAATCCAGGCGATATGATTAGAAAAACGTCAACCATCGATTTGGTTCTTGGAAATGGCATTCGTAGATAAATGGAATATACACCCTCATATTCGGAAGATACAGAAGATCTATTTGAGCATTTTGCTTTTACGGTTGATAAAGGTCAACAACCGCTACGGATTGATAAATATTTGATGAATTTTGTTGAAAATGCAACTCGAAATAAAATTCAAGCCGCTGCAAAATCTGGACATATATTTGTGAATGGTGCTGCTGTAAAATCCAATTATAAAGTCAAACCACAAGATCAAATTCGAGTATTGTTTGAGCATCCTCCACACGAAAATTTATTGATCCCTGAAGATATTCCAATTGAGATTGTTTATGAAGATGATGACTTATTGGTGGTCAATAAACCCGCAGGGATGGTGGTACATCCCGGGCATGGTAATTATTCTGGAACATTAATTAATGCTCTTCTTTTTCATTTTGAACATTTGCCCAACAACAGTAGCAATCGTCCTGGACTAGTTCATCGCATCGACAAAGATACAAGTGGGCTTTTGGTTGTCGCTAAAACAGAACACGCTATGACGCATTTGTCGGCACAATTTAAAGCCAAAACAAGTGAACGATCATATACCGCATTGGTGTGGGGCAATATTGAAGAAGACAAAGGTACTATTGAAGGCCATATTGGTCGTCATCCTAAAAATAGACTTCAAAATACAGTTTTTGAAGGTGATGAAGCCGATAAAGGAAAACCTGCGATTACTCATTTTGAGGTTTTGGAACGTTTGGGTTATGTTACTCTTGTACGCTGCAAACTTGAAACAGGCCGTACGCACCAAATTCGGGTACATATGAAACACATTGGTCACACATTATTTAATGACGAACGCTATGGCGGTGAAAAAATATTGAAAGGTACCACCTTTACCAAATACAAGCAATTTGTAGACAATTGTTTTAAAATTTTGCCACGCCAAGCATTACATGCCAAAACCTTGGGTTTTGTTCATCCCAAAACAGAAGCATTGATGTCTTTTTCTTGTGATTTACCTTCTGAAATGGAACAATGTATTCAAAAATGGCGCGACTATGCCAAACACGCTCAATAGCAAGAACCATTTGTTTTGTTGATGGTTGTATCAATAAGATTGAGTTCTAGGGTTTTTATCTTCTAAAATTTGTTATTATTTTTGAAAGACAAACATTACGTGCTATGAAACTCGTTATCTCACCCGCTAAGTCACTCAATTATGAAAGTGAATTGCCAACTGGCTTTAGTTCAGAAAGTTGCTTTTTGAGTGAAGCTAAACATTTGAATGAACTTTTAAAAAAGAAATCGCCGCAGGCACTTTCTGATTTGATGCATATTTCTGCAAAACTAGGAGAACTCAATTATAATCGTAATCAAGAGTGGTCTTTGCCATTTACTTCCGACAATGCACGTCAGGCCATTTATGCGTTTAGTGGCGATGTGTATCGTGGCTTGGATGCTTATACAATTTCCGAAGAAAAGCTTGAGGTTTTACAACATACAGTTCGAATTATTTCGGGTCTTTATGGTTTGCTAAAACCAATGGATTTGATTCAACCTTACAGGTTAGAAATGGGAACAAAATTCCCTGTTGGAAAGCATAAAAACCTGTATGAATTTTGGCGTCAAAAAGTTACAACTGCATTGAATGATGAAATGCAAGACGGCGAATTGTTAGTTAATCTTGCCAGTCAAGAGTATTTTAAAGCTATTGATGCCAAAGTTTTAAAATCGCCCTTAGTTCATGTAGATTTTAAAGAATACAAAAATGGCCAATATAAAACCATTGCTATTTTTTCCAAATTAGCTCGTGGTTTGATGACCCGTCATATTGTTGAAACCAATGCTAAAAGCATAGAGGATCTAAAAACATTTAACTCAGAACGCTATAGTTATGACGACAATTTATCTACTGAAAACAAACTGGTATTTACACGCTAAGGTTTAAAGCGAATTGGTACCTCAAATTGATGTGATTCTCCAGCTTCATCACCACTTCCATCACCTGGATTGTTATGGATAATCAGAGTTCCATTTTCTGAATCTTTTGCATCAAATGCAATAGTTGTTTTAAATTGTACAGGACCGGGCTTCATCCATTCTTCAGTAGCAGACATAATGCCGTAGGCCATTTCTTTTCCATCAGAATCGATGAGTTGAATAATTCCCAATTCACCTTCATGTGCACTCCAAACCCCCATAGAATTTATATTTATCGTTAAAGGTGAAGTTATAACATCATATGGATTTACACTGATTGTTGGCCGCAACGGGGTATTGGTTTTACAATTGAAAATAAAGGAAAAAAATATGAGAATAAATAGTTTTAATTTCATAGTAACATGATTTGGGTTGCCTCAAAATTACTAAAATTACTTCAAAATATCATCAATAAATTCATCAATATGTTCTACACCTCTATGCGTCAAATGCTTAATAAATGCACTTCCAATAATAGCGCCTTTGGCGTAGGTTGTGGCCTGCAAAAAGGTCTCTTTATTGGAAATTCCAAAACCTACAATTTGTGGGTTTTTTAAGTTTAAATCTGAAATGCGTTTAAAATAGTTTTGTTGAATATCACCAAACCCACTTTGTGCACCTGTTGTACTTGCACTACTGACCATATAAATAAAGCCCTCTGAAATGGAGTCTATATAATGGATTCTTTCATCAGAAGTTTGTGGCGTAATCAGAAAAATATTTAAAAGTTCATATTTTTCAAAAATTGCTTTGTACTGTTCGTGATAGACGTCTGCTGGGAGATCAGGGATGATAAAACCATCTATTCCAATGTCTTTGCATTTTTGACAAAATGCCTCTACACCATATTGCAGCATGGGATTAAAATAGCCCATCAAAATTAAAGGAATAGAAACAGATTTTCGAATGTCCTTTAGTTGTTCAAAAAGCAACTCTGTATGGATTCCATTTTTTAGTGCTTGTGTTGAGCTTTCTTGAATGGTTGGCCCGTCGGCCAAAGGATCACTAAAAGGGAGCCCAATTTCAATCATATCGACACCACTGTTTTCTAATTTTTTTATAATTTCAACAGTATCATTAAGTGCTGGATACCCTGCAGAAAAATATATGGAGAGGAGTTTCTTATCTTCTTTTAATTTCTTTTGAATTCTGTTCATCGAGCTTATAATTTAAAATAATCAATGTATGTGTTGAGGTCTTTATCACCTCGTCCTGATAGACACACCACAACAATATCATTGGGTTTAAAGGTTTTGTTTTCAAAAATAGCAAAGGCATGAGCAGTTTCTATTGCGGGAATAATGCCTTCCAATTGAGATAGCGTTAGTCCAGCCGTCATGGCTTCGTCATCTGTGACAGGGATAAATTCTGCACGTTTTGAAGTATACAAATGCGCATGCATAGGGCCAACACCAGGGTAGTCTAAACCAGCTGAAATAGAGTAGGGCTCGGTAATTTGCCCATCTTTTGTTTGCATCAAAAGTGTTTTACTGCCGTGAATAATGCCTTCTTTTCCTAAAATTGAAGTGGCAGCACTTTCTCCGGTTTCAACGCCTTTTCCAGCGGCTTCTACTGCAATAAGTCCCACACGTTCATCAT
>CBFHNG010000060.1:0-7203 GCA_965657165.1 Flavobacteriaceae bacterium | reverse complement strand
TACACTTCCAAAACTTCAATTTGGTGTGGCAAGAAGTTTTATTTTCGATTACGATTACAGTCTAAAAACTGAATTTGATCTTATTATGCGTTTCGAGCAAAACAACGATTTAATTTCTACTTCATTTGTAAGCATCAACCCTGCACTAGGATTTGAATTTGGATATATCGACTTGGTTTACCTTCGTGGTGGAGTCGGTAATTTTCAAAACGAATTGCAATTTGATACTACTAAAAGACTGAGTTTTCAACCAAATTTGGGCGTAGGATTCAAATATAAAGGCATTGCAATTGATTACGCCATAACAGATATAGGCGACCAAAGTGTGGCCTTGTATTCTAATGTATTTTCGCTTAAAATTGATTTAGGACTATTTAGAAGATAAGCATGAATAAATTACATTACTTTTTAATCTTTTTTATCACACTATTTTCAATGGCTTATGGACAAATTCAATTGTCTGCATACTCCGAAGTTAGTATTCTAACAATTGGACCTGGTGCCTCACTAAATGATGCATTTGGACACAGTGCTATTCATATAAAAGATCCAATGTATCGCTTGGATATTGTTTATGATTATGGTCGATATGATTTTGAAACCGAGGGTTTTTATTTAAATTTTGCCAAAGGAAAATTAAATTATGAAATTGGAAGTGCTAATTATAAATCTATTGTTTCGTATTATAAAAATCAAGGACGAGAAGTAAAATCACAAACCCTCAATCTAAGTCTCGCTGAAAAACAAGCACTTTTTCAGAAACTTCAACAAAATATTTTACCACAGTACAAAAGCTACGCCTACGACTTTTTTTATAACAATTGTGCTACAAAGATAAAAGACATCATAGTTTCTGTGAGCGAAAAACCCATAGAATTTGAGCAACCAAAAAACTTTGAACAACGCACATTTAGAGCGTTAATTCGGTCTCAAGTAGAGCAAAATTCTTGGGGAGGATTTGGAATTGATCTTGCGCTAGGATCAATCATTGATCGAGTTGCACCAATTGATGATCATATGTTTTTGCCAAAATACATTTTTCGTTTTTTTGAAGTTACAAAATTTAAAAACTCAAATGAACCATTAGTCAAAAAGCAAGAAATTTTAAGTGTGCAACAGCTCAATGTAAAACATTCTTTTTGGAGTAGCCCACTATTTATATTTAGTATTTTAAGTTTTTTAATTCTTTTAGTAACGTATAAAAATCATAAAAGTAACACAAGAGCAAAATGGCTAGACATCTTGATTTTCTCTATTACAGGACTAATTGGTGTGCTTCTACTGTTGTTGTGGTTTGCTACAGATCATACTGCAACAGCTTATAATTATAATCTTTTGTGGGCATTTGCTTTTAATCTTTTATTCATCCCTACCCTATTGAAAAAGAGAGTGAAAAAACGATTTGTTGGATATCTTAAATTTCTAATTTTAATGATGTTACTAGTGGTACTTCATTGGAGTACAGGTGTTCAATCATTCAATATTGGAATTCTACCATTATGGATAGCTTTATTAGTTCGCTATGCATACTTATGCAAATGGTACAACAAAAATTTAAGTCATTAAAAAAACAATTTAAACTTTAACCGTTGAATTATTTAAATGTAGAAGATATTTCAAAATCATATGGTGAATTAACACTTTTTGAGCATCTTTCATTTAGTATTCATAAAGACCAAAAAATTGCTTTTATAGCCAAAAATGGAACTGGAAAAACAACAATTTTAAATATTTTAATCGGAGCAGAAACACCCGATTCTGGGGCTGTGGTTTACAGAAAAGATATGAGGATGGCATTTTTGTCACAAGAACCCAAACTCAATCCAGAATTAAGCATAAAAGCGTCTATTTTTAATTCTGAAAATCCGATTCTTAAAGTCATCGATAATTATCATAAAGCGCTTCAAAAACCAGATGATTCAAAAGGATATCAAGCGGCATTTGATGAAATGGATCGGCTGCAGGCTTGGGATTTTGAAAATAAATATACTCAAGTTTTATTTAAGCTAAAACTCAATGATTTAAGTCAAAAAGTAAATACGCTTTCTGGAGGTCAAAAAAAGCGTCTGGCTTTAGCAATAACGCTTCTTAGCAAACCCGATTTACTCATTTTGGATGAGCCAACAAATCATCTTGATTTGGAGATGATTGAGTGGTTAGAAGATTTTTTTGAAAAAGAAAATATTACTCTTTTTATGGTAACACATGACCGTTATTTTTTAGAACGGGTATGCTCAACTATCATTGAATTAGATGAAGGAAAAATCTATTCCTACAAAGGAAATTACTCTTATTTTTTAGAAAAAAAAGAAGAACGTATTCAAAGAGAAGCAATAGAAACTAACAAAGCCAAACAACTCTACAAAAAAGAATTAAAATGGATTCGGCGACAGCCAAAAGCCAGAACAACAAAATCTAAATCTCGGGTTGATGATTTTCAAGACATCAAACAAAGGGCACACCAAAGACGAAAAGACCATGAAGTACAGCTTGAAATTAATATGGAACGCTTGGGGGCAAAGATTTTAGAGCTTCACAAAATTTCAAAATCATATGACGATAAAATTATACTTGATGGTTTTAGTTATATGATTCAAAAAGGTGAACGCATTGGGATAATTGGAAAAAATGGAACTGGAAAATCTTCGTTTCTAAACCTAATAACAGGAAGTATAAAACCTGATCATGGAAAAATTGTTTATGGTGAAACCCTCAAGTTTGGTTATTACACACAACAAGGTATTCAACCAAAACCTCTACAAAAAGTAATAGATGTTGTACGTGAATTTGGAGATTATATTCCATTGAAAAAAGGAAAGCAAATAAGTGCCCAACAGCTATTAGAACGTTTTCTTTTTAGTCGGAACAAACAATATGATTTTGTAGAAAAATTAAGTGGTGGCGAACGTAAACGACTGTATTTGTGTACAGTGTTAATTCAAAATCCGAATTTTTTGATTCTAGATGAGCCTACAAATGATTTGGATATTGTGACACTAAATGTTTTGGAAAACTTTCTTTTAGACTTTCCAGGCTGTCTTATTGTAGTCTCTCACGATCGTTACTTTATGGATAAAATTGTGGATCATCTTTTTGTATTTCGGGGTAATGGAATTATTGAGGATTTTCCTGGAAATTATTCAGATTTTAGAGTTTATGAGGACAGCAAACCACCAACATTAGAAGCAAAAGCCAAGCCTCAAAAAAAGCAAAATTTACAGTCCAATACGACTTCAAAACTCAACTATAACGAGCAAAAAGAATTGAATAATTTGGAAAGTAAACTCAAAAGTTTAGAATATGATAAAAAACAGCTTGAAGCCAAGTTTGAAGATAATGAATTGGATATGGAAACCATCAAAAAACTTTCAAACGAACTTCAAAGTCTAATTCAACTCATCGAAGAAAAAGAATTGCGATGGATAGAACTGATTGAAAAATTTGAATGAGAAATTGGTGGCTTTATATAAAATTTTTGTGGAGTTCCACCAACCAACATGGTATACACTCCCCTTTTGTTTTTGCATTGGTCACCAAATGTTTTTACAACAAAAATAATCTAACTATTTTCAAAAAGTTCAACTCGAATCATAAGAACTTAAATAAAGCAAAATTCCTTTATCGTTTTGTCCATTATTTTGAATTTGAATCTATCTGTATTCCCGAAAATATCAATCCTAATTTTAAAACAGCCATAGCGCTAGCACATCAATCAAATGACATCATAGCTTATTCTTCAAAAATTCCAAAAATTAAAAATTTTGACAAAAAACAGCTCATTTATTTCAATCATCAATCCTTAAAAAACACCAAAGAAATTGAAAATATTATAGAAAATTCTAGTAATAATTCAATTGTTTTAATCAAAAATATAAGATATAATTCACAGGCTTATAAGCAGTGGAAAAGACTCATATCCAACACCGCTGTTCGAGTGAGTATTGATACTTTTGATTGGGGAATTTTATGTTTTAGGAAAGAGCAACACAAAGAGCATTTTATAATTCGCCTTTAGGATATAAAATTTATACTTAACTTTAAGTCCTATTTTAAATATGATGAAAATATATACCAAAACCGGTGACAACGGTTCAACTTCTTTAGTTGGCGGAAAAAGAGTTCAAAAACATCATCTGTTGGTAGAAGCCTATGGAACCGTTGATGAACTAAATACATTTATTGGACTTATACGTGACAATGTGGATGATTCTGATACTAAGGCAAATCTCATTTCCATTCAAAATGTACTTTTTGAAATTGGTGCACATTTGGCATCAGATTCAGAAAATGATAAGAAAAATCAATCTAAAATCCCTGAAATCAAAGAAAATTCAATTGAATTTTTAGAACATAAAATTGATCAAATGAACAACTCATTGGCTCCAATGACACATTTTATTTTACCAGGTGGACACACCTTAGTGTCGTTATGTCATATTGCTAGAGCGGTATGTAGAAGAGCAGAGCGAAGAGTGTGTCAAGTTTCTGAAAATCAGAATATTAACCTTGCAGTTATCATGTACTTGAATCGTTTGTCCGACTTTCTTTTTGTGTTGGCACGAAAATTGTCTAATGATTTAAAAATCGAAGAAATCAAGTGGATTCCATCAAAAAATAGTTAACAAATAACTGTTGAAAATACGGTTAATAACTTTGGGTACTAAATAAATGCGATTTTTCTTGACTTTTTCAGCTAAAAATTTATTTTTGCAAAAAAATAAACCTTTTAATTATGTATTGGACACTCGAACTAGCATCGTATTTAAGTGATGCGCCATGGCCTGCAACAAAAGATGAGTTGATAGATTACTCTATTAGAACAGGTTCTCCGCTTGAAGTTGTAGAAAACTTACAAGCTATAGAAGACGAAGGAGAATCCTACGATTCAATCCAAGAAATTTGGCCTGACTATCCATCAGACGAAGATTATCTTTGGAACGAAGATGAATATTAATTAAAAGTCTCGAGAAAGAGACTTTTTTTTTGGAATAATTGTTCTCTAAAATTAAGAACAAAACGTATATTTGACAGTCCTACATACTAACATGTAAAGACAAAAAACTAGAACAGCACGAAAATGAGTCTACTCAATTCTGTATTAAAAGTATTTGTTGGCGACAAATCTAAACAAGACGTAAAGTCTATCATGCCAATCGTGAAAGAAATTAAAAGCTTTGAACCCAAAGTATCTAAGCTAAGCCACGACGAACTCAGAGACAAAACTGAAGAGTTCAAATCCAAAATACAATCTGCCTGTGCGCAACACAATACAAAAATTGAGCAATTAAGAGAATCTATAAAAGTCATTTCTGATATTGATGAAAAAGAAGAAATCTACGAAGAAATAGACCAAATAAATAACGAAATATATACGACAACTCAAGACGTCTTAAATTCAATTTTACCCGAAGCTTTTGCTGTCGTAAAAGAAACTGCAAAACGTTTTGTAAACAATACATCTATAAAAGTAAAAGCCAACGCTTTTGATAGAGAAATTGCTGGAGGCAAAGACTATGTAGTGCTCGATGGAGATCATGCACTGTGGGCAAATTCTTGGGATGCCGCTGGAAAACCTATCACATGGGATATGATTCACTATGATGTGCAGCTCATTGGTGGTGTAGCCATGCATCAAGGAAAAATTGCAGAAATGCAAACCGGTGAAGGAAAAACACTTGTAGCAACCCTACCCGTTTATCTGAATGCTCTTACTGGAAAAGGTGTGCATTTGGTAACTGTAAATGATTATTTGGCAAAAAGAGATAGTGCATGGATGGCACCAATCTTTCAATTTCATGGTTTAAGTGTCGATTGTATTGATTTGCACAAACCAAATTCTGCTGAGCGAAAAAAAGCATATAACGCAGATATTACTTATGGGACAAATAATGAGTTTGGATTTGACTACCTAAGAGACAATATGGCACACACCACAGACGATTTGGTACAAAAACCACATCACTATGCCATAGTGGATGAAATTGACTCTGTTTTAATTGATGATGCTCGAACACCATTGATTATTTCTGGACCAGTACCTCAAGGCGATCGTCATGAGTTTATGGAACTAAAACCAAAAATTCAGGACATCGTAAGCGTGCAAAGGAAGTATCTCACTACTGTACTTGCTGAAGCTAAAAAAATTATCGCTAGTGGTGATACAAAAGAAGGAGGGTTCCAATTGTTGCGTGTATACAGAGGAATGCCAAAAAATAAAGCACTTATTAAATTTTTGAGTGAGGAAGGGATCAAGCAACTTTTACAAAAAACAGAGAACTTCTATATGCAAGACAATAATAGAGAAATGCCAAAAGTAGATGCAGAACTCTATTATGTTATAGATGAAAAAAATAATCAAATTGAATTGTCCGATAAAGGTGTCGATTACCTTTCTGGAGCAGATGACCCCAACTTTTTTGTCATGCCCGAAATGGGAATGGAGATTTCAAAAATTGAAAGTCAAAACTTAGAACCCGAAAAAGAAGCAGAACTTAAAGAAGAATTATTCAGAGAGTTTGGTGTAAAATCTGAACGGATTCACACCATGAATCAATTGCTAAAAGCCTATGCCCTATTTGAAAAAGATATTCAATATGTGGTCATGGACAACAAAGTAATGATTGTTGATGAGCAAACGGGGCGTATCATGGATGGTCGCCGCTATAGTGATGGATTACATCAAGCCATTGAAGCCAAAGAAAATGTAAAAATTGAAGCAGCAACGCAAACATTTGCGACAATTACCTTGCAAAACTACTTTCGAATGTACCGTAAACTTTCAGGAATGACAGGTACGGCTGTAACAGAAGCTGGAGAGTTTTGGGAAATATATAAACTTGATGTTGTTGAAATTCCAACAAATCGTCCAATTTCAAGAGATGATCGTAACGATTTAGTTTATAAAACAAAACGTGAAAAATACAATGCTGTAATAGAAGAAGTTACTAATCTTTCCAAAGCAGGAAGACCTGTTTTAATTGGAACAACAAGTGTGGAAATTAGTGAATTGTTAGGAAAAATGCTAAGCATTAGAAAAATTCCACACAATGTGTTGAATGCAAAACTCCACAAAAAGGAAGCTGATATTGTTGCAGAAGCAGGAAAGCCTGGACAAGTTACCATTGCTACCAATATGGCAGGACGAGGTACAGACATTAAATTATCTGAAGAGGTGAAAAATGCAGGTGGACTTGCCATTGTTGG
>CBFHNG010000059.1:5415-7695 GCA_965657165.1 Flavobacteriaceae bacterium | reverse complement strand
GTTTTGTGCGATAATCATTTGAGTTGAAAATATGGAAAAAATAATCAGGACAAATGCAAAATATTTTTGTTTTAATGGTTTCATATTATTTTTTGTAACGAATTTTAATTTTAACAGTTTCTGCCTTGAAGTCTATTTGCCCAAGAGAGATGCTTAAAATTTCAAACCCTAATTTTTCTTCTAGTTTTGTTTTTAAAATTTCATGATGCTCTGGGCGAATATGCTCTAATGACTCATAAAGAATATCTTTTGTATTGGTTTTTTTTTGACTCCAAAATCGATCAAGAAAGTATGCCATTGCTACAACTATTGTATTGGCAACGAAGATTTCTGTATAACTCATTTTTTTATTTGATAATGCATTGACGAGCGAAAGACCAATCACAACAAACAAATAGGTCATTTCTCTTACCTTAAGAGGGTCTGTCCTGTATCGAAGAATTCCAAAAATAGCAAAAAGCCCCAAAGCTAAACCTAAATCAATTTCATATTTTTTTAGCGTAAAACATAAAAAGAATACAATTGTTCCTATCAAATAGAACGTAAAAAGGTAATCGGCTTTTTCAGAAAATTTATAATAGGAATATTTAATGAGGGCTGTTAAAAAAAAGATGTTGATTAAAAAACGAAAAATCATTTTATAAAAGTCATCGTCAAAAAGAGGGATTCCAAAAAACTCCATTATTTAAAATATTGGTTAATAAAAATTTAATCTCAATCTGAGATTTTTAGAACTCTAATTTTTTCAAAAAGAGCTCTTTACCATCAAAAACGCCGTAGGTAAAGTGCGTGATCCAATCACCAAGATTGATGTATTTGGATTTGGGATTTAATTGAATATCTAACGGAAGATGGCGGTGGCCAAAAACAAAATAATCGAAGTGTTCTTCTGCTAATTTTTTTTGCGCATATTGTACCAGCCATTCTTTTTTTTCACCTAAAAATTTTATGTCATCATCACCAGATATGAGTTTATTTTTCAAGGAAAGATATTGCGCAAAGCGTACTCCAATATCTGGATGAAGCCATCTGTAGAGCCATTGAAAAAAAGGATTAACAAACACCTTTTTCATGCGCTTATATCCTTTGTCATGCGGCCCCAGTCCATCGCCATGGCCAATAAAAAACAAACTTTCATTGAGCTGAAATTGTTTGGGGTTGTGATGTACTTTTATATTTAATTCTTCTTCAAAATAATCATTCATCCAGAGGTCGTGGTTGCCTACAAAAAAATGGATTTCTATTCCATTATCAGTTAATTCAGCTAATTTACCCAATACTCTTGTAAATCCTTTAGGAATCACTCGTTTGTATTCAAACCAAAAATCAAATAAATCACCTAATATAAAAATAACACCTGCATCATTTTTAATTTCATCTAACCATTTTACAAAACGCTCCTCTCTTGGTTTTGATGCTCTCGGGTTTGGTGCGCCAAAATGGTGATCTGAAGTGAAGTAAATGTTTTTCCCTTTTGGGAGGTTAATTGATTTCATTTTTAGTATTAATTATCGGTAGCATACCACTCTGCAAAACTGGTGGCAGTTTCTTGTAATTTTAAAGAATGTAACTTTATATTTTTTGGCAAACGACTTTTTATTTTCTCTGCAAAGTCAATTACCATCATTTCACTTGTAGGTTGATAATCTACCAAAAGAACGTTATGACCTCTAGATTTAAGCTCTCTTGCTAGATCTACATGTGGGGTGTTTTTGTTGAAAACAGTAGCGTGATCAAAAACATCTACAATTTCTTCTTTTGCAATTTTCTTTAAATCAGAAAAATCAATCACCATTCCATATTTCACATTTGACGAATCTGTAATTGGACTTCCAATAACTGTTACATCCAAACGATAGCTATGCCCATGTACATTCTTACACTTACCATCATAACCATATAGCGCATGGCCAGTTTCAAAAGAAAATTGTTTGGTAATTCGAATATGATTCATGGTTAATGGTGTTTTTTAGTATTGTATTGCTATAACAAAGTTAGTGCTTTTGCTTGTGGGGTGAAAATTGTTTTCTGAATTTTACGACAAGTGGAATTCCTCGGGCAATCATCCACAAGGTAAATGCAATAAAAATGCCATGTAATTTTAGGTTTAAATAATCTGAAATTAGTAATCCTGGAATAAATATCACTAGTGTTGCAGTTACAAGAACATTTCTCAAATCTTTCATTTTTCCTAAGCCTTTGAAAATGCCGTCAAAAACAAATGCCAATGCACAAAAAGGCTGCATGATTAAAACGATCCAAAACACTTCATAAAACTTC
>CBFHNG010000059.1:0-5316 GCA_965657165.1 Flavobacteriaceae bacterium | reverse complement strand
AATAATACTTCACTATCAGAGGTAAAAACTGCACCAATTTGGAAGTAGAAAATACCACCACCTCCAGCCATAATTAAGCCTACAATTAATGCTTTTTTTGTTAAGCGTTGACTCAATTTAAAAAGTATTTCATTTTGCTTTGCACCAAATAATTTACCAGATAATATATTGCCAGCGCTTGCATATCCATCAACAGCAAATGCTGCAAAAAACCACAAATTAATCGCTATGGTGTATGCCGCAATATAGTTGGTGCCATATGATGTTGCAAAACTGGTGGCAAAGTACAAAGCTAAATTCAAGGCAATTGTTCTAATGATGAGATTACCAATCATTTGCAAGAATTTTGGCAATTCTTTGTTGAAAGGGAAAGAAATTTTTAGCGACACAGGGGTTTTTCTCAATAATAATACTGTAGCCATCAAAGCCATTAATACTTGTGAAATTGCACTAGCAATAGCAGCGCCCCTAAGGTTTAAAGCAGGGACGATATCGGTAATTCCATAGACCAAAATAATATCTAGAACAATATTCATAATTGTACCAATAATTGCAATGACCATCGGATAATATGTGTTTTGTAGTCCTCTAAAAATACCAAATACTGCAAATGTATAAAGCGTAAAAGGGAATCCAATTATTCTGATTTTATAATAATCTACACTGTATTCTAAAAGCGTTCCTGTTGCATTATAGAATTTAAAAATAGAATTTGAAAACGGCAGGGTTACAAGACAAATCAGAACGCTCAAAAACAGTATTATAGCTATGGCTTGCACAGGTAGGTTTTTGACCTCATCAAGTTTATTGGCCCCTAAATATTGAGAAATAATAGAAGAAATTGCAGAACGAGATTGACCTAAAACCCAAATTAACATGGATAGAAATGAAGAAACAATACCAACTGCTGCAAGAGATTCAGTTGCATTGTTTGGTATATGTCCAACAATGGCTGCATCGGTTAATGAAAGGATAGGCTCCGAAATTCCAGCAATGATGGCCGGTATGGCTAGTGTATTAATTTGCTTGTTAGTAATGGTTGTGTTCAATGAAGGCTAAATTAGATTCAAAAATACATAAAATCAGAACACAAAGAGTTAAAACACAAGTTCATAACAATAGAAGGGGTGTTTGCTTTGTTTTGGAAAGTAGATATTTCCAAGCCGTTTATAACCTCTTGTTTCGTAGAACTTTTGATTGCGTTTATTTTGTGAAAAAGTGTCCAGTCGGACAGAAAAATATCCATTTGTTTTTGCATAATTTTCTGCAAAAGTCATCATTTGTTGAGCAATACCTTTTCCTTGAAATTTTGGATGAACAGCAAGGCGATGGATGTAAATATTTTTGTCTTTTGTAAGCCATTTTATAGGAACATATTCTTCATCCTTGATTGTTGTCATAACGATGGACCCCATAATAATCTCGTTTTTTTCAAAAAGATACAACTCACCGCGCCGTACATCATTTTCAAAAGCATTTCTGTTTGGGTAGTGCTCATTCCATTGAAAAATTTGCTGATTTATCATGTGTTTTGCACAAGATTTGGTGATTTGCATTATAGAATTTAGATCAAGAACCGTTGCTTTTCGAATCATACTAAGTTGTGCATTGAAATATTTGTTTAAATTTACGGCAAATTTTGGGGATGTAGCTCAGTTGGCTAGAGCGCTTGACTGGCAGTCAAGAGGTCGGCGGTTCGAGTCCGCTCTTCTCCACTAGTGTTACCGCTACACTACATTAGTTTAACCAAAGCCCGCCAACAGGTGGGTTTTTTCTTATAATCGCTCTAACCAAGTTTCTAAAAGTACTTCACAACTTTCATTTTAATCATCTCAAAGAACAGTTTAAAAAAGACACTAGAATGAGATACCATAGTTTAATAAATAACTATTCATTACAGTTATGTGAGTCCCCAGTACCCTTCCTTTTTCATTAAAATAGCTGTTTGAATAAAATATATTGCAAATTGCAATAAAAAAATTTAAATTTACTCTCAAACTATTTAACTTTTATAAAATGAAAAAACTATTTACACTAGCGTTTAGCTTATTTTTTTTATTCTCGTATTCTCAAGAATTAGAATGGGATACATCAAAGTCTTTTGACGTGGTATTTGATATTGACAGCGCCTCTTCAACCGATGGAGTAGACTGGGTAATGGCCATTTCTGGACAGGCAGGGCCTTATGGTATGGCTTACGGCTCAATTACATTTTCTAATTTTTCTAGTGATGAAACTCAAGGGGAATACTTTGGGTATTTTTTCACTCAAGTTCAGGACAAATTATTTAGAGGTACAACTAATGGGCTTTGGAAAAAAGCAGATAACAAGTACAAAACCATTGCTTTAGATAACGACAAAGTTGGTGGTATTATTAATTTAGTTACAGGTTCATGGGATTTAGTAAATCGTAAAGTGAATTTTTCTGTTTCGCCTTTAAAAGAATAATGATATGAGATTTATTAAAAAATTATTACTAATATTTACAGTTTTCTCTTTAATTTCTTGTCAAGAAAAAAGCTGCTGTAAAGCAGAAAAAGAAGAAACAAAAACACTGTCTGCGACAGCAAAAGCTATTGAACAATACAAACTAAATTTTGAATGGCAAAAAGGTTATGAAATGTGGTCCAAAGTACCTTGTGCTGAAGATTATCATATGGTAGCGCCAAACTTAAATTTAGAAGCAACAGGAGCACAAGAAATCGAAGATATAATTTTTGGATTTGTTTCTGAAACTGAACTTAAACAAGAGCTTGTAGAAATCGTTGAGCTTGGCAATTATGTTACCTGTTTTCTCAAGTTGACAACAAAAGCTGGCGAAACTTTTGATGGTGTTGAAGTTTTTTTACTTAATGAAAAAGGAGAAGTCTCTAAAATTTGGGCGCTTTGATGTAAATAAAGGACATCTTGTCTTCATAAGAAAAACCCACCTATTTGTTGGGTTTTTTCTTTAAAAATAGTTTTGCTTGAATATACATCCAAACACCTGTATAAGTTACTGCCATAAAAAGAAGTGTGTAAATAATTAAAGCAACAATATTTTCTTTGTTTAAAAATAAATCTAACATGCTATGTGTCTCATAATCTAGACCGCCACAAATAATAGCCAAACCGAGAGAAAAAATAAATATGCTTGTGTGTGATATCTTACTCATAAGATTTAAATCTACAATTTTTTTTAGAAATTCTAATTTTTATTTTAATAACATTTCTATTAATCGTAATATTGCAATGAAATAATTATTTAGATTATGGGTATTGCAAAAACAGAGATATTTTCACTCCAACACAATGAAATTGCACGTTTTTCAAAAGCATTGGGGCATCCTGCTCGTGTTGCTATTTTACAACACTTATTTAAAATAAACAGTTGTATTTGTGGAGATTTGGTTTTAGAAATTGGACTGGCTCAAGCAACAATTTCCCAACATTTAAAAATCTTAAAATCCCTTGGGCTTATCAAAGGAAATGTAGAAGGAACAAGTGTGTGTTATTGTATTGACACAGAAAATTGGCTAAAAATGAAGCATATTATTTCTGGCTTTATCAATCAAGGTTTAAGCCCACAAAACTGTTGCTAAACTCATTTAAATTAAAATAAAAAATAACCAAATATGCTTTTTAAAACAATAGAAAATCAAGTTGAAATACTAGAAATCAGCTCAATATCTTCGGAACGTCAAGACGTATTACAACCTCTTATAAGTCTAATACAATCAAAGGTTGAAAGTAATGAAACTATTCGACTCAATTTTATTTGTACACACAATTCTCGAAGAAGTCATTTGTCCCAAGTGTGGGCACAAACAATGGCTCATTATTTTAATATCAAAAATGTTTTTTGTTATTCTGGAGGAACAGAAACAACAGCACTTTTTCCAGTAGCGGCTAAAACCTTGGAAAGCACTGGTTTTGAAATCGAGACTATTGCAAATGGGGATAATCCAATATACGCCATCAAATATTCACAAAATGAACACCCAGTTCTTGGGTTTTCAAAAAAATTTGACAGTAATTTTAATCCAAATTCTGATTTTACAGCTATTTTAACCTGTTCCTCAGCAGATAAAGAGTGCCCATATATTGCCAACGCAGAAGCTCGAATTCCAGTTACTTATGACGACCCTAAAGCATTTGATGGGACTCCACAACAAGTAGAGAAATACAACGAACGCAGTCTTCAAATCGCCACTGAACTGAAGTATGTTTTTTCAAAAATTAAACTATAAATTATGGCTACAAAAAAATTAAGCTTTTTAGATAAAAACCTTACACTATGGATTTTTATAGCAATGGGTTTTGGAGTAAGCTTGGGCTACTTTGTCCCAAATATTCCTGAATTTATTAACGGGATGAGCAGTGGAACAACCAATATTCCAATCGCAGTTGGACTGATTGTAATGATGTATCCACCGTTGGCAAAAGTGAATTATTCTTTATTACCTAAAGTATTTAAAAACAAAAAAATAGTATCAATTTCTTTGCTTCTCAATTGGGTTATTGGGCCAATCCTTATGTTTATTTTGGCCATCACCTTTTTAAAAGATTACCCAGAATATATGGTGGGATTAATTCTTATTGGATTGGCACGTTGTATTGCAATGGTTTTGGTGTGGAATGATCTTGCCGAAGGAAGTACAGAATATGGTGCGGCTTTAGTAGCCCTTAACAGTATATTTCAAGTTTTTGCCTATAGTTTTTATGCATGGATTTTTATCACTGTTCTGCCGCCATATTTTGGGTTTGAAGGCGCTATTGTCGACATTTCGATTCAAACCGTTGCAGAAAGTGTACTTATATACTTAGGAATTCCTTTTTTATTAGGGATTTTAAGTCGTCAAATCTTAATTAAACTCAAAGGGGAAATATGGTATACCCAAACATTCATTCCAACAATATCCCCACTCACACTCATTGCATTGTTGTTCACTATTGTTGTTATGTTTTCTTTGAAAGGCGAGCTGATTGTAGAAATTCCAATTGATGTTCTAATTATTGCAATTCCTTTACTCCTCTATTTTGGGATAATGTTTCTCATTGGATTTTTCTTTACAAAAGCCATGGGTGGCGATTATGACAAAACAGCATCTGTTGCATTCACTGCAGCAGGCAATAATTTTGAGCTTGCCATTGCCGTAGCCATTGGTGTTTTTGGACTCAACTCTGGACAAGCCTTTGCCGGAGTCATTGGTCCATTGGTTGAAGTACCAGCACTTATTTTATTGGTGCGAGTTTCGTTTTGGTTAAGAAAAAAATATTTTCCAATAATTAATAACTAATATTTTAGTTTTTATGAGCACCATCACAAAAAGGTGC
>CBFHNG010000058.1:0-8679 GCA_965657165.1 Flavobacteriaceae bacterium | reverse complement strand
CTTTTAGGCCACAATTGAAATCATGTAGTTTTAACCCTGAAATTTTTCGAGCGGCCCAATTGAACAGTTTTGAGGGTAAATTTTTTGTAAAATAAGCGTCATACCGCTTTTTTTTCCATCCCGAAACAATGTCGTGCTTGTTGTTTTTTATAAGATAAAAAAGCTCTGGAATTTCATCGGGGCTGTCTTGCAAATCGGCATCCATTGTAATAATTACATCGCCTTTTGCTTTTTCAAAACCGGCATGAAGAGCTTGAGATTTACCAAAGTTTTTAGAAAACTTTATCCCCAAAACCGACGGGTTTTTTTGGCTTAAATTAGTAATGACTTCCCAAGATTGATCGCGGCTACCATCATCAATAAAAATAAGTTCATAAGTCAACTGATTGGACTGCATGACATGTGCAATCCAATCATGGAGTTCTACCAATGAGTCTTGCTCATCCAAAAGGGGTATGACGACAGAAATATCCATACGGTTGACTTACAAACCCCAAAAATAGCGAAATTAAGCTTCGCTTGTATCTGTTTTTTTTAGGATTAGTGCAACAATAAGACCCACAATAGCATATCCAGCAAGTCTAAATACATAGGATTGCAGTTGCATACCTACAGAAAAATTGTCTTTTTTGCTGGCTTCCTCCAATGCAGTTGCAATAGCCTCTTGTGGCGCACCAAAACGCTCCATGCTGGTTTTTGTGACTATTAAAATTTGTTCGTTGAGGTAATTTGCGGCCTCTGGATCGATAAATGCAAAAATTGCGATACTAACAACAGTTCCGATAAGCGTACCAACAGCAATAGCAATAAAATAGTGAATAAAGGCTTCTTTAAAGGAAATAAATCCTCCATTAGCTTTTTTAACTTTATTAGCTGCCACAACACCGAATGCCACGACAAGTACTAAAAGTAAAATGCCAAGCCACCATTCGATAAATAAGTCTAAATTAACGGCATAAACAAGCACTAGAATAAGAGATAGTATACCTCCTAAATATAGCCCAAGATTGATTGAATTTGATTTGTTGGTTGGTTCCATAATGATATAATTTATTTAAGTTTTTATGTTAGATGCAAGTTAGTGGAAAATGTTACAATATAAATTAAAAATAAAAAATAAAATAATCTGTTGTAGATTTATAAAAAATACATAAATTTGCAACTCGAAAAAAATCGAATTAAATACAAAAGAGATGAAAAAAAATATACATCCAGAAAATTACAGATTAGTTGCATTTAAAGACATGTCCAATGACGATGTTTTTTTAACTAAATCTACTGCCGATACCAACGAAACGTTAGAAGTTGATGGGGTAGAGTATCCACTAGTTAAAATGGAAATTTCTAGAACATCTCATCCGTACTACACTGGCAAATCTAAACTTGTTGATACTGCTGGACGTATTGATAAATTCAAAACAAAATACGCTAAATTTAAAAAGTAATTTAGTCCATCAAAATATATTAAATTCGCCCTTCAATATTTTGAAGGGCTTTTTTATTACTTTTACAAAAAAGATTTTAGATGAATTATATCCTCTTTGATGGACCTTTTAGAAACGCATTGTTGCCCTTTACGTATACGCGCCCAGTCGCCGATATACGTTTTGGTATTTTAACGATTCGCGAAAAATGGGAGTGGTATTTAGGAGCTACAACAACGACCATAACAGAGGATTATTTGGTTTCTAAATTCCCAATGGTGGAATTGGAGGAGAATACGCTCATTAATGCGTCTTATACGCCAAATGACAACTTGGTAGAAATGATTCAAAATCTAAAGCCAAAGCAGGTGATTTATGATGGGGAAATTGTTGTAGCATTTAGGGCTACAGAAACACAAAGTGAAATTGATTTTGATGCTTTTGAACCATTAGTTTGTCCAGAATTGACTTTGGCTGTAAAAAATACATGGTCTATATTTCAATTGAACGGCGCTGCCATAGAAGCTGATTTTCAACTGATTACAAAAAATAGAACATCACAACCTCTTCCAGAACAGGTTGTTGCTTTTAATGCAACACAAATTTTTATTGAAGAAGGAGCAGAGCTGCCACTCTGTGTTTTAAATGCAAAAAATGGCCCAATTTATATTGGAAAAGATGCAGAGATTATGGAAGGCAGTATGGTTCGTGGTCCTTTTGCACTATGCGAAAATTCTGTGCTTAAAATGGGTGCAAAAATTTATGGTCCAACCACCATTGGCCCACATTCAAAAGTTGGAGGCGAGGTTAACAATGCTGTATTTTTTGGCTACAGTAATAAAGCTCATGACGGATTTTTGGGTAATTCTGTGATTGGTGAATGGTGTAATTTGGGTGCAGACACTAACACTTCTAACCTTAAAAACAACTATGCAGAGGTGCGTCTTTGGAATTATGAGTCCGAAAATTTCACTAAAACAGGATTGCAATTTTGTGGGCTTATGATGGGCGATCACAGTAAATGTGGTATCAATACGATGTTTAATACAGGAACAGTAGTAGGGGTGAGTGCCAATGTTTTTGGCAGTGGATTTCCACGAAATTTTATACCCAGTTTTAGTTGGGGAGGCCATAGTGGTTTGAGCACCTATTTAACCAAAAAAGCTTTTGAAGTTGCACAAGTTGTGATGAAAAGACGAGGGGAAGAACTTACGGATATCGACGCTGCAATTCTTACAGAAGTTTTTGAGCAAACTAAAGGGTATAGAACCGCCTAGTTTTTTTGTACATTTTTAAGCTCCAACAGGTTTGTTGGGTTGATGCCCAATCCTTCAATATTTTTTTGTGTAAAACGCAAAACTTCATCATAAAACAACACCACAATAGGAGCTTCTTCTAGGACAATTTCATCCATTTTTTTATATAAATTGATACGCTTTTCTACATTAGATTCCGACATGGCTTTGGTATAAATACTATCGAATATTGCATTTTTAAAATGGGTGTAATTGGGTCCATTTGGTGTAAAATTTTTGCTGTAAAACAACGATAAATAATTTTGTGCATCGGGATAATCTGCAACCCAACTGGCTCGGAAAATATCTAATTTTCCGTTAGCCTTTGCTGTTTTTAACGAAGATGATGGCATCACTTCAATAGTAACCGTTATCCCAATATCCAGCAATGCACGTTGAATAAATTCACAAAAATTCAAATAATTTTCGTTGGTCGAAATGGTAATTGTGGGCGAGGTGTTTTTTGATAATTTTTTGTATTCTTCGACCAAATTTTTTGCTTTTTTTGGATCATATTCATATCCCGAAAATTCATCATAGCCAGGAAGACCTTTGGGAATAAATCCTCCATTGGCAGGAATGCCGATTCCATTTCGAAGATAAAGCATCATTTTTTTTCTATCAAAACCATAATTTATTGCTTGTCTTATCAATTTACTTTCCACTTCTGTTGTTGTAGATTCCATAAAAAAACCTAAATACTCTGTGTTTAGATAAGGACTTCGATGCATTGAAAATTTGTTGTTGTATTTTGGATTTAATATCCCCGATGAAGTTAAAATATCATCTTTATAAGAAGCATCTAGTCCAGAAACAAAATCAAGATTTCCTTGAACAAATTGTAAATATTCACTTTGTTTGTTAGGTAAAAAACTGATGGCAATAGCTTCTAAATATGGAAGTTGTTCTCCATTTTTATCAACTTCAAAATAGTTTTTATGTTTTCTAAAAACGAGTTTGTTTTTTTCCCACCAACGTTTAAATTTAAAAGGCCCTGTTCCAATGGGATTGGCTCTAAAATTTGTACCATAAAACGCCACAATTTCTTTTGGAACAACACTTAAATATTTCATCGTGAGTAATCCTAAAAATGCTGGAAATGGATGCGATAGCTTAATCTGAAATGTATTAGAATTAACCGCTTTATACGTTTCCACTGTATCTAAAACCCATCCTCCAGGAGATGCTATTTTTGGATCTTTTAGCCGATTAAAACTATACACGAAATCTTCGGCCGTGACTGTTCTTGTTTGTTTTTCTCCAAATTCTAAATGAGGATGAAAAAACACATCATCACGAAGTTTAAATGTATAGACAGTTCCATCCTCTGATATTGTCCAATCCGAAGCAATACAGGGAATGATTTGCATCCTTTCATCCATTTGAACAAGCCCATTAAAAAGTTGATGAATAGCCCAAATATCGGCATTATCTTTTGCAAAAGCGGGGTCTAATCCACTGATATTTTTATGCTCATTATATCGAAAAACAGTGTTGTCTTTGATGGTGTTTTCAGAGTTATTACACCCTAGAACACTCATCAAAATGAAAAATACGAGGCAATTTTTGAGCATAAAGAAATTAGAGGTGTACTTTGTCATTCAGCTTGTTAGTTGTAAATTTGTTCACTTTGTAAATGTACAAGAATGAACGCCAAAAAAAAAGTCGCTTTTTATACCCTTGGTTGTAAATTGAATTTTTCTGAAACTTCAACAATTGCTCGAGATTTTGAAAAAGAAAATTTTGAACGTGTTGATTTTTCTGAATCTGCGGATATTTATGTCATTAATACATGCTCTGTAACTGAAAATGCAGATAAGCGTTTTAAAACCATAGTCAAGCAAGCACAAAAATCAAATTCGGAAGCATTTGTAATTGCAATCGGATGTTATGCCCAATTGCAGCCAAAACAACTTGCCGAGGTTGACGGAGTAGATTTGGTACTTGGTGCTACCGAAAAGTTTAAAATCACAGATTATCTAAATGATTTGACCAAAAATGAAGTTGGTGCGATTCATTCTTGTGAAATTGAAGATGCAGACTTTTATGTAGGGAGTTATTCTTTTGGTGATCGAACTCGTGCATTTTTAAAAGTTCAAGATGGGTGCGATTACAAATGCACCTATTGTACTATTCCTTTGGCTCGAGGAATTTCACGAAGTGATACACTTCAAAATGTATTAAAAAACGCTCGTGAGATTACTCAAAAAGGGATAAAAGAAATTGTACTAACGGGCGTAAATATTGGTGATTATGGAAAAGGTGAATTTGGCAACAAAAAACACGAACACACCTTTTTTGAACTTGTTCAGGCGCTAGATAATGTTGAAGGTCTGGAACGTGTACGAATTTCTTCCATTGAGCCCAATTTATTAAAAAATGAAACTATTGATTTTGTAGCTCAAAGTAAAAATTTTGTTCCTCATTTTCATGTACCGTTACAAAGTGGCAGTAACCAACTTCTTAAGTTGATGCGCAGACGCTATATGAAAGAGCTTTATCAAGATCGTGTTGCGCACATCAAATCAAAAATGCCCAATGCCTGTATTGGCGTCGATGTCATTGTTGGTTTTCCAGGAGAAACAGAGGGTATATTTCTAGAAACTTATGAATTCTTAAATGCTTTAGATATTTCTTATCTGCACGTATTTTCTTACTCTGAACGTCCAAATACAGTTGCTGCAACTATGGAAGGAAAAGTTCCAAAAAGCGTTCGTAGCAAGCGCAGTAAGATGTTGCGTGGACTCTCAGCTAAAAAGCGTAGAGCATTTTATGAGTCACAATTGGGAACTGTACAAAGTGTTTTATTTGAAGGTGAAAACAAAGAAGGGTATATTCATGGATTTACAAGAAACTATGTAAAAGTGAAAACGCCATGGAATCCAGCACTAATCAATACAACACAGGACGTAAAATTAAAGGAAATTGACCAAGATGGTTTGGTACGATTTGAATTTGTTTCTGAAGCCGTTGAGTTCTAAATTCTTATTCCTACAGGAAGCATTTTTTTATAGCGTCTATTTCTCTTTATAAACTTTACAATTGGGGGACTTGTGGGTACAACACTAATGTTTTTTTTACTGATATCTTCGAGAACAATTTTTAAAAATTCTTCTATAAACTCGTCTGATTCAATGGATTCTGGAATATTTAATTTGGTTAAGAAAATCTTTCTTTCTTGCTGTGAATATTCTATGGTAGCCATTTCTAAACCAACTTTAATTTGATATTGGCGTAAAAAAGGATTGTCAATGAGATCTGTAGTCTTAAGCATTTTTAAGATATTTAGTTATTTGGGATTACAATAAGCAAAATTACAAAAAAAACTATTGTTAGATTTAATTTTAACACTTTTTGGGTAAAACAGTTATTCATTTTCTAGCTGTAGTTTTATTATTTTGTTAAATTTATTTAAATTGCTAACCCATAAACTACACAGTAATGAACATTCTTAAAAAGCCACTTATTATCGTAATTCTTATTGCAATAGCAGGGATTTTGTCTCTTGCATTTTCAATTGATCGTCCAAAAAATAATCATGGATTACCATCTACAATGGACTACAATGTTTATGCTTTACCTATTCCAGAACAACTTGATTTTTCACAAGAATCAGTGCCGCTGCACATGCCTGATATAAAAGAACGTATGGATCGTGAATTGCTCGTCAATACCTATTGGCAATCCAATGGTTTATTATTGTTCAAACGTGCGCACAAATTTTTCCCCATTATAGAACCCATTTTAGAATCCTATGGAATTCCCAATGATTTTAAATATTTGGCACTCATAGAGAGTGGTTTGCAACAGGTTACATCTCCAGCCGGTGCCAAAGGATTTTGGCAAATTATGAAATCGACGGGTAAAGAATATGGGTTGGAAATCAATAGCAATGTCGATGAACGTTATAATATAAAATTATCAACTGAAGTGGCCTGTCAATATTTGTTGAAAGCCAAAGAAAAATTTGGAACCTGGACACTGGCTGCTGCTTCATACAACGCAGGAATGAGTCGTATTTCTTCTGAACTTGAGCGTCAGTCAGTTTCAGAATATTATGATTTATTACTTGGTGAAGAAACTGGGCGTTATCTTTTTAGGATTGTTGCTTTAAAGGAAATTATGACCCACCCAAAAAATTATGGGTTTAATTTTGAAGACAAAGATTTATATACTTATGCGCCCACTTTTGAAATTGAAATTGATACTGCCGTATCAGATTTTGTAAAATTCAGTAAAGATTTTGGTATTAACTACAAGCAACTAAAATTGCATAACCCTTGGCTTAGAGAAGAATTTTTAAATAACAAATCGAGGAAAAAATATACAATTGAGTTGCCAGACCCAAAATACTACAGCGGAGAATAATTCAAAACTTTTGACCTAACGTCTTCTCCCACCACGCATTTGCCCATAGTGTTGATTTGGAATAGAAGCTTTTTTCATTTGTTGTTTCATCATTTTGATTTGTTCTGAAAGCATATCCCTTTTATCGAGTGTTTGTGCTTCTTTGAGTAATCGTTGTGCTTCTTGTTTTCGACGTTTTGTAAAAGCAATTCCTGCTAAATTCAACTTTGCCATGGCCAAATCATGATCCATAGAAAGCCCTAAACTTATCGCATTTTTGAAGAACTTTTCTGCAGCGGTCATATTGGTTTGTGATACCATAATACCTTTAAGGAAATTGTAGTAGCCTTGTTGCTTTTGAGTTAAAGCTGTTTTTGGATTTCTTATTTTACTCAACCAACGCTCTGTTCCTTCAAAATCTTGTTTTCTGAGTTTTAAAAACGCCAATAAAATGAATTCATTTTTAAAATATAGAAATAAAAAAATCAGTCCAATAAAAATAAACATAATACCATTTCCAATATAAGATTCGGTAATCTGATAAATAGCAAAGGCAATTGCAAGAGAAAAAAGAACGATTTTAAAATTTTTATTGAACATATTTTTAATTTAAACAGAAACACAAATGTAATAAAAAACAAAATAAAAATATTTTAAAATTGCGTTTGTGATAGTAAAAAGTCTTTGTATATTTGCACGGCGCTTTTTAAAAGCTTAGAATTTTTAAAAATTATAAACCAAAAAGGTTTAACAAGTTAAGATAACATGAAAAGGACATTTCAACCATCTAAAAGAAAAAGAAAAAACAAGCATGGCTTTAGAGAAAGAATGGCTTCTGCTAATGGTAGAAAAGTACTTTCTAGAAGAAGAGCCAAAGGAAGAAAAAAACTGAGTGTTTCATCTGAAATACGTCATAAAAAATAATGATTAACAATTGTTAATATATTTAAAGGTGTTACTAGTCGTAACGCCTTTTTTTGTATCCAAACGTTGTTTATTTTTGATTAAAATTAATACCTATTCAACTCTAACAAAATGCCAAAACGAAAAGATTTAAAATCCATACTCATTATCGGTTCAGGACCTATTATTATTGGTCAAGCATGTGAATTTGATTATTCTGGTTCTCAAGCACTTCGTTCTCTTAGGGAGGACGGCATTGAAACCATTCTTATCAACTCAAATCCTGCAACAATTATGACAGATCCCTCTATGGCCGATCATGTATATTTGTTGCCTCTCAATACAAAATCAATAATTAAAGTCCTTAAAGAACATCCTCAAATTGATGCTGTTTTGCCAACAATGGGGGGACAAACTGCTCTAAACCTTTGTATTGAAGCCGATGAAAAAGGCATTTGGGAAGATTTTGGTGTGGAAATTATTGGAGTTGATATTGATGCCATTAATATTACTGAAGATAGAGAGAAATTCCGGGAGCTTATGCTCAAAATAGGTGTTCCTATGGCACCACAAGCCACTGCAAACTCCTATTTAAAAGGCAAAGAAATTGCACAAGAATTTGGTTTTCCATTAGTGATTAGAGCTTCATTTACACTTGGTGGAGCAGGAGCATCAATCGTTTATAAAGAAGAAGACTTTGATGAATTATT
>CBFHNG010000057.1:0-9315 GCA_965657165.1 Flavobacteriaceae bacterium | reverse complement strand
CCGTTGCATCGCGGTCATATACTTTGGAAAATATAAAACCATACAAACGTTGTTGGTGTCTATTAATAAGAATAGAAAGCGCACTTTCCTGTCCTGAAATGTAATTGTTTACGAGCTGGGCATCGCTTAAAGACTTGGTATTCATAACATTACTAATTTTAGCAACACAAATAAGGTGTTGAGATTAAAATTTATTTTTAAAAAGTAATGTTATTTTATAAGTGCTTCTTTTAGAATTCAAATCAAATATAAAGGGTTTAAAATTAGAAATCCAAATTTTTGTTGATTTTTTTATTCTTAACAAGACGTTAATTGCTTTTATTTCTTTAGACAATAATGGTATCTTTACATCTTATTTTTGGTCAATGTCAAACACGTTTTCAAAACTTCACCCAAAAGATTATATCCTAATTAAGGGAGCAAAATTACACAACCTGAAGAATGTTGATGTGGCAATTCCACGCAACAAACTCGTTGTACTTACTGGACTTTCAGGTTCTGGAAAATCAAGCTTGGCGTTTGACACACTTTATGCCGAGGGACAGCGCCGATATGTAGAAAGTTTATCGAGTTATGCACGTCAATTTTTAGGACGGTTACACAAACCGAATGTTGATTATATCAAAGGCATTGCACCCGCAATTGCAATCGAACAAAAAGTCAATTCAACAAATCCACGCTCTACGGTAGGTACTTCGACTGAAATTTATGATTACTTAAAATTACTCTTTGCTCGAATTGGCACTACATACTCCCCTATTTCAAATGGTATTGTAAAAAAAGACAACACCACAGATGTGGTAAATTATGTTCAATCTTTTGATGAAAATCAAAAATTACTTCTGCTTGCTCCAATTCATCTAGAAAAAGACCGCAAATTAGACGAAAAACTAAAAACGCTTCAAAATCAAGGGTATGCAAGAATTAAAATCAATGATAAAGTAGAGCGTATAGACCATTGTATTGGGATTGGTGCAGAAGTCTCTAAACTAAAGCTTGTAGTCGATCGTATTATTGTACGTCACGAAAAGGATTTTTTTAATCGGCTTGCAGATGCTATTGAAATGGCATTTTACGAAGGAAAGGGGAATTGTGAAATTGAAAATTTGAACCAAAATTCAACCCAAGTTTTTAGTAATAATTTTACATTAGACGGACAAACATTTCTTGAACCTACAACCCATCTTTTTAGCTTTAATAATCCCTATGGTGCTTGTCCACAATGTGAAGGTTACGGCGATGTTGTAGGTATAGATGAAAGTCTTGTGATTCCCAATACAACCTTATCAATTTATGAAAATGCTATTTTCCCTTGGCGTGGAGAAAGCATGTCATATTTTAGAAATGAACTGGTCAATACTAGTCATAAATTTGACTTTCCAATACACAAACCCTATTTTGAGTTAAATGCAAAACAAAAAAAATTACTCTGGACTGGAAATTCATATTTTACAGGACTCAATGCATTTTTCGAAGAATTAGAAGCCAAAGCTTATAAAGTTCAAAACAGGGTGATGCTTTCTCGATATCGTGGTAAAACAAAATGCAGCAAATGTGAGGGCAAACGTTTACGTGAAGAAGCCAATTATGTAAAAATTGGCGGTCGTTCTATTACAGATTTAGTGGAATTACCAATCAAAGAACTCAAAGCTTTTTTTGAGCAATTGATACTTACAGAAAATGAAAACGAAATTGCAAAAAGACTGCTAGTCGAAATTAGAAATCGCTTGCGCTTTCTATCTAATGTTGGGCTCGATTATCTAACGCTTAATAGAAAATCAAATACACTTTCTGGTGGCGAAAGCCAACGAATAAACCTTGCTACATCACTTGGCAGTAGTCTTGTTGGCTCAATGTATATTTTGGATGAGCCTAGCATAGGTTTGCATTCCAAAGATACCGAACAGCTTGTTTCTGTACTAAAATCATTACGTGATTTGGGCAATACGGTTATTGTGGTTGAACACGATGAAGTTATTATGAAAGCCGCAGATTATATCATTGATATTGGTCCTGAAGCTGGAAGTTTTGGGGGAAAAATTATGGCCACCGGTGATTTTGATTCTATTTTAAAAAATAATACACTGACGGCAAAATATCTCAATGGAGCAATGGCCATTGAACTTCCAAAAAAACGAAGAACATCAAAATATGCTGTAAAAATTGAAGGCGCACGTGCCAATAATCTAAAGAATATAGATGTAGAATTCCCATTAAATATGCTCACTGTGGTGACTGGTGTTTCTGGAAGTGGAAAAAGCACGCTAGTCAAAAATATTTTGCATCCTGCACTAAATAAAGCCCTTGTTGGATATGGTGATAAACCTGGTGATTTTTCAAAAATATCTGGAAACTTTAGGTCTGTAAAATTTATTGAATTTGTTGATCAAAACCCTATTGGACGGTCTTCGCGCTCCAACCCTGTAACTTACATCAAAGCGTATGATGATATCCGGATGTTATTTTCAAAACAAAAACTTAGTACGCTGAGGAATTACCAACCTAAACACTTCTCTTTTAATGTTGATGGCGGACGTTGCCCTAGCTGTAAAGGCGAAGGTGTTGTAACCATTGAAATGCAGTTTATGGCCGATGTACAACTCAAATGTGAAAGCTGCCATGGTAAACGTTTCAAAAAAGAAGTTTTAGAAGTCAAATTCAAAGAAAAAACAATAGATGATATTTTGAATATGACTATTGATGAATCTTTGACTTTTTTTGAAACTCACAATTGCACTAAAATAAAAAAGAAATTACAACCTCTGCAAGATGTTGGATTGGGCTATGTAACGCTTGGACAAAGCTCTTCTACCCTTTCAGGTGGGGAAGCACAACGTATTAAATTGGCTTCATTTTTAGGCAAGGGAACTAATAGTGAATCGGGACTTTTTATTTTTGATGAACCAACAACAGGTTTACATTTCCATGATATTAAAAAACTGCTTAAATCATTTAACGCACTGATCAATAATGGCCATTCTATTATTGTTATTGAACATAATTTGGAACTCATCAAATCTGCTGATTATATTATTGATTTAGGCCCAGAAGGTGGAAAAAACGGTGGATATCTTTTGGCCGAAGGCACTCCAGAAACAATTATTAATTCAAAAAAATCTAGCACA
The DNA here is from genome assembly GCA_965657165.1 of Flavobacteriaceae bacterium. GTDB lineage: Bacteria > Bacteroidota > Bacteroidia > Flavobacteriales > Flavobacteriaceae > UBA3537. The sequence continues at coordinate 6,190 of CBFHNG010000057.1, read as the reverse complement.
GCAGAATATCTTCAGGATATTTTAAATAACTAATAATCAATTATTTAGGTAATAATATAAATTATGGCACACTGTTTGGTTTAAACCTAACAAGAATCTATAAAAATTTATATTATGAAAAAGTTACTGATTATTTTAAGTGCCGCTATTTATTCTAGTTTTTCGTTTGCGAATGCGCCACTAAGTGTTCGCAATTACAGTAATGCTTTCATTTTTGATGAACAGGGGATTGAATTTGCTGTATTTCCAGATGGGCAATTTGATTTTAATATTTTAAATCAAATCAATGGTGTTTATGGTTCAAATGTAAGCGTTTTGGATGTTGGATTTTATGATGATGTGTATATCAGTTTTAACACAGGTTACCGCTATGACGCCTATATTCAGTATGATGATTTTGGTGCTATAGTTCAAATTCAAAATGTTCCCGTTCACTATGATTTTTATGGCCGTGTACGTCAAATTGGAAATATCCGTATTCATTACAACCACAGAGGGTATGTTCGTCAACTCGGGAGACTATATGTAAATTATCGTCCGAACTTAAGTTTTTATTGCCACGGATATATCAATAGTAGAAATCGCTTTTATAGACAACGCCCATGGCATGTACACTACAGAAAACCAAGTGTGCACACAGCCATAGTATACGATCGACCATACAGAAGGTATTATACGCCTACTCGACGCCATTATAACGGTCCATACCGCAATAATCGTAGACCAGAAGTGTACCATGGTAAACCACGAAGTAGAACAAGAAGTAACCGTTCGCATGCATATACCAATGGAAATCGCAGTGAGAATTCTGTGACTAGGTCTACAACAAGACGTTCTGTCAATAGAACCAATAATAATATGCGCAACCAAACTCCTGTTCGCTCTACTACACGTACTCGTACATCTGTGCGGTCAACAATACCTAGTCGTGTACAAGACAACAGGAAAAATAGTACAAGAGGCACTAATGTGGCACAGCTGAATCGAAGAACAACAACACGTTCTCGTTCTATAGTACAAAATAATACACGTTCGCAACAAAAACGAACACCGAGTCGCTCAAGAAAAAACAACTAAAACCTACGCTAATTTTGATTTTTGTTTGATTAGTACGAAGAGCCATCCTAAAAAATTTTAGGATGGTTTTTTATTTAGAATACAATACTTCTGCCAACTGCTTAGTGCAATTTTTACGAGAAAAACGTTCTATATTTTTAGAAGCCACAGAAAGTGTATTGGTTTTGTAGTCCTCAAAAAGCTCTAAAATATGTGTTTTTAATGCAGTTTTATTATTATAATCGAAGTATTTTCCTGTTTGGGTGTCCTTTAAAATAGACGGTATATCAGATGGCTTTGGTCCAAGGGCCAGAATTGGACGATTGGCATTGATATATTCAAATAGTTTTCCTGGAATGATATATGACGCTTCTGTTGTGTTGGCTTCAATGAGCAATAAGACTTGAGTTTTTCTTTGGTAGATAACAGCCTCATTATGATTAACTGAGCCTACTATTTTTAAAAAAGAGGTAAGCCCTACGGAGTCCATTGAGGCTTTGATATCTGCACTCACATTGCCTACAAGAATCAATTGAAAATTGGCCTTAAACTCTGGAAATTCTTCAATAAGTTCCGAAAGAACGTTCCACAATAATGCAGGGTTTCTTTGATCTAAAAGAGAACCGATGTGTGTCAATGAAAATTTAGAGTCTAAAGTAACTGTAGATATATTTTCATCATCAAAACCATTGGTAATTACAGAAATAGGCTTTTGAGTGATTTTAGAAAACAACTGTTTTGTTTGTGAAGAAGTTACAATAATTTGATCTGATGTATTCAACACTTGACGCTCCAATTTTAAATGTTTCTGTTGGGTCTTATTAGTTAAATTCAAATTTTTGTGATAACTAATATCCGTCCATGGATCTCTAAAATCGGTCACCCAATGTAGTTGATGTTTCGCCTTCAGTTGCATCCCAATTAGATGAACACTATGTGGCGGACCTGTAGTGATGATGGTGTCGATTTGATGTTTTGAAATGTACGATGATAAATATTTTACAGAGGATTTTACCCAAAAAATACGAGCATCTGGGACAAAAAAATTTCCGCGAATAAAAAGAAGAAAATGTTCAAAAAAACTTTGCTTTTTTGTGTCTGGAATCCCTCCTTTTGACAATGTATTAGTTTTTGATTTGAATAATAAACTCAAAAAACGAAGTGGTTCTTTTATGGGGTGTTTAAGCACTATTATTTTAGAATCAACTTGTTGTAAAAGAGAGGCATCTAAGGTTGGATATGAAGGATTTTCTGGACAATATACAATAGGTTGAATATTGAACTCAGGTAGATATTTAACAAACTTCAACCAACGCTGCACACCAGGTCCCCCAGCAGGAGGCCAATAATATGTTATTATAAGCACCTTTTTCATTTATTTTTGTAGATTAAAATAAAAGCACCTAAAATTAAAATCAAAAACACAATAGAACTTATAAGAGAAATCTGTGCGCCAGTATGCACAACTTGTGGTTTGAACTCAAACTTTATGGTGTGATTGCCTTTTGGAATTTCCAAACCTCTTAAAACATAGTTGACATTGTAATGAGGAACTTTTTGCCCATCAATAGTAACCTGCCACCCATTTTTGTAATAGTTTTCAGAAAAAACAGCAAAACCATCATTGTTATTCGTAGAAGAATAAACAAGTTTATTTGGTGCATAATCTATCAATTCAATAGAGGCCTCTGAATCTAAAGTGTAGCTTTTTGATGCATGGTATTTTTTGTTAATAATTGCTGAAACTTTAGTCTTTAAGGTGTCAAGCGCTCGAATTTCTGCATCGGCACTGGCAACGGCCGTTAGCGTGTTTATAAACCAAACATTGCCATTAATTTGATCATTTTCAACATATTGTAACTGATTATCATCGTCCCTGTAAATGATGTATTTGGTGTTGAGCATATTAAAAACCTCTGGATTTCCTTTTTCAATATGGAAAGACATTAACTCATTGAAACGGCGCATTTTGGCCGCATGATAACCACTTATGGAATTGTGAAAATAAGACGCTTTTGTAGAAGCATCAGAAGTGTCATACACCCTAAAAACAGCTTTGTCTTTCAAAATTTCTTTATCAATTGAAGTGGCGGTGTAAGGTTTATCAACTTTTATAGCAGATACAAAGTTCTCGTTATTGACATAACGCCGATCCACGGCAACTAAATCGAATACAATCAAAACACCAAGGATTACAAGAGTTATGTTTTTATTGATTTTATGTTGAAAGTAAAACCATAAGGCTGCAGAGGTAACTGCCACAAGAACAATAGTTCTTATAGAATCGCTGGTAAATAGCTGTATACGATCTTTGCGTAATGCTTTTACAAAATCGATACCATAGAATTTTTGATATTGCCCATCGCGTAGCCCTACAAAATCAAACAAACTCGTTTTGAACAACAAGAATATTGTAGTTAAACCAAGAATTGAAAATGAAGCATATTTGAGCGCCTTTAGTTTTTGTGATTCTGACGTATCATCTGAAAAAAACTTACTGAGACCTAGCATGGCCAAAACAGGAATACAAAGCTCTAGAATAACCTGAATAGAACTTACCGCTCTAAATTTATTATAAAGAGGTACATAATCGATAAACAAGTCGGTGAGTACTAAAAAGTTTTTTCCAAAGGATAGCAATAAGGATAAAATTATTGCCGAGACTAGCCACCATTTATGTTGTTCTCTATATAGAATTAAGGCGAGCAAAAACAAAAAAACAGGAACTGCACCTACATATGCAGGAGCTTCAACAATAGGTTGTTCGCCCCAATACATGGGGGCTTGTTTTATTTCATTTTGTGCTTGCAATGCTGTTGCTCCCAAAGTTTTATAGGCTTTATAGGTTTCAGAATTTACATCTAATTCTTCCGTAGAACCGCCACCCATAAAGCGTGGGATAAGTAAATTAAAGCTTTCTAAAATACCATAACTATACTCTGTGATATAGTCTTTATCTAAACCTGTTGACTGAGGTCTGGGAGTACCGTCGGGAAGTATAGATAATTCACTTTGACTTCGAGTGCTCTCTTTGACATATTCACTACTAGCAAGTAAGTTAGCAGCATTCATCCCTACTGCCAAAACAGCGGCACAAACAAGTACAACTGTAGATTTCAAAAATCTCTTTATTTCTTTCTCTCTAAATGCTTTAATCAAATAAGAAAGACCTAAAAATAAAATAATAAATAAAAGGTAATAAGTCATTTGTGGATGATTCGTAACAATTTCTAAACCAGAAGCCAGTGTTGTTAGAATAAAACCTAATAAATAGCGTTTTTGAAAGACTAAAATAATTCCTGACAAAACAAATGGCATATAAGCAATGGCATGAGCTTTGGCATTATGACCTACGCCTAAAATTATAACTAAATAGGTAGAAAACCCAAATGCAAGTGCACCTAGTGCTGAAACACGAAAATCTTGACCCAAGATCATAAGAAGGATATAAAATCCTATGAAGTAGAGTAATAGATAATCTGCGGGTCTTGGCAAAAAACGCAGTGCTAAATCTAATTTTTTGATATAATTATTAGGATATTGTGCCCCTAACTGATAGGTTGGCATTCCTCCAAAAGCACTATTAGTCCAATAGGTTTCAGTATCATTTGATGCTCTAAAATCGATATGCTGTTTGGCCATACCAGTATATTGTACAATATCACTTTGAATTATTTTTTTACCTTGCAAAATTGGACTAAAATAGGCCAAAGAAAACAATACAAAACCAATAAAAACGAGTAGATGTTTGATGTATTTTTTGAGTAATTGATTCATAATCATTTAATTAATCTATCTCTTCATAATCAACATACTCTCCAACATCTTTATTTGATGCGTGTTTTTCAGGTGATTTATCAATAGATATTTCACCTTCTTTTTGAGTAGGATTTGTTGGAGCGTTCCTATGAAATTGACGCTCCATTTTACGAGCAATTGAGCGTAAAAAAAATGGAGCCAAAAGACGCATTACATATTTGAAAACGGTATAGAACAAAACTATTAAAAGAATAGTTTTAGCTAAGCCAACAATAGATGCTGTTTGAATCATAAGTGATAAGTTTGCTCAAAAATACAATTCTTTAATTTATTTTTAGGGCTTAATAATGTAATGAATACCAAAAAACACTAAAATGCGTTTATAATTGTATATGATTTATTTAAAAATATGTAGATTTGATAAAATCAAAATAACAATGACCTCAGTCTTTAAAAACACCCTTATTTTTTTATTGTGCTACACAGCGTCTGTTCATGCACAATACACCGATGTGATTAATTCTAACCGCCCTGGTGCTTCACAAACAGCATTTTCAGTTGGGATTAACGTATTACAATTTGAAGTTGGACCTTTTTTAATGAATGAAAAAAGAACACCTTACCCATCTTATGAAGTCAAAGGTTTTGGTGTTGACTTTGCTGCACATTATGGGTTTTTTAAGGAAGCCCTAGAGGTTAATCTTCAAGGCACATATCAAAGGGATACAAAAACATACACTTTTGGCACTTCTGTTGAAAGCAAAAGAGCAAACTTTAAACATCTAAATTTAGGAGCAAAATACTTAGTTTATGACCCTAACAAAAATAGAGAGGAAAAAATAAACGTCTACAGTTATCATGCAAATCGGGGATTCAAATGGAGACATCTTATCCCAGCAGTAGCCGTATCGGCTGGTGTAAACTATGATACAAAGGACAATCCTTACACCGCAGGTGGTGTAGAAGGATTGAGCTATCGAGCAGCACTCATTACACAAAATAATTTTTATGGCGGATGGGTTTTTGTAACTAATTTAATGATGGATCGCATAAGTTCAGATCAACAAGATTTGCACTACATTCTTACGCTAACGCATTCTTTCAATCCAAAATGGGCTGTTTTTGTCGAAAAGCATGGTATAAAAAGTGATTTTTATGCTGACAATCTTGTGCGTTTTGGTGGTGGATATCTCTTTAACAAAGACCTTCAATTTGACACGGCAGTCACTTTAAATTTTAAAGACACACCGTCTGTTTTTAGTGTTAATTTTGGCGTTTCATATAGAATAGACCGTCATGTAGATAAACCAAAAATTAATAATAATAGCTCAGCAAAAGATCAGAGGAAAAGGAAATCACGCTCCAAAAAGAAGAA
>CBFHNG010000056.1:0-9508 GCA_965657165.1 Flavobacteriaceae bacterium | reverse complement strand
ATCCAAATTGTTCTTTTGCGTTTACTGTATTTTCAAGAAACATTTTGTAATTTTAGCGCAAGCAAATTATTTTATTTACTTTTTTTAAAGGTGATGTAAATTTACTAAAAATAAAAGCATAACACTAAAACTTATTTCAACGTATTAATTTTGTTTTGTAATGAAAAAGAAACTGGAGTCTGAACTTATAAGTATTGCACACAGGGTGTTAAAATTAACAGCCAAGGAAGATCTATCGAAAATGCATAAAGAAATCGCTCAGCTATATCAAAAGATTTCTATTCTAAAATTCTTAGAAGAGCATTTTGAAGGTGATCTACCAGATAATATTGATACAAGTGCTTCTTTTTTTGATGCACTTGAAGGCGCATTTAATAACAAGGTAACGGACTCTGTTGAGGTTGATGAGAAGGTTTTTGTTAATATTGATAATAATGAAGAGGAAGCTATAATGGAGCCTGCCATAGAAAAAATTAAAGATATTGTTGCTCAAATGCCTCAAGAGACTGCAGTTGTTGATGATTTAGTTGATGAATTAAACGAAACACTAGAACCAGAACAAATAGAAGAAGATCTTTCTGCCTTGACCCCCAACTACAATCAGCTTCCAATATTTGCACCAGTAGAAGACGAGACTATAGAATCAGCAATTGAACAGGAAAAAAAATCTCCAGCACCACCAAAAACATCCCTAAATGACCAATTAAAAACTTCTGGTTTTCAAATTGGACTCAACGATCGACTTGCCTTTGTAAATCATTTGTTTGAAAACAATAATGAAGATTACGACCGTGTGATGTCTCAACTAACAACAATGGATTCTTTTGAAGAAATTTCAGATTTTATAGAAAACATTATCAAACCAGATTACAATAATTGGGATGGAAAAGAGGACTATGAAAATCGTTTTCTAGAAACCATTTCTCAAAAATTTACGGCTTAGCAAAATGGGTTGCCGTATTGGAGCGATTTTTAGCGCGTAAATTCTCTTTTCTTTTTGTTTTTTGTGGACGAACTTTCACAGAGCTATCGCTTGATTTACCATTTTCTTGTGTTCTCATATATAAAATATTATTCACACCACGAAATTCGTAAGTTTTACCAGAATCTGAATGGTATAGCCTTATAAGTTCGTCATTTATGACAGACAACTCAAAACTATCGTCATCATAAAAATCATAGTCTAAAGTTAGCTTTTTTATATCACCACCATTAGAAAAGGGCTCTACAGTATAGTCTCCTGTATAATCCCAATAAATATTGTCAACATTACCAACATCTTCATCCTCTGAACTTTTGAATAAATTATTGTTGTTTTCATTAAAAAAATAGAGGTAGTTTTCACTATCAAAATTAGTTTCATTGCCTTCAACACTTGTAAGAGTTTTTTCCCAAGTTTTGTATTCTTGAAGAAAATAGTCTACATTTTCAAAAAACACCTCATCGTAGTCAAACTCGTTCCTTTGATATCCGTCTAAAAAGTATGATGTGTCATTAGATGGATTATAGAGCTCAATTGAGCTTGCACCCTCTTGATATACTTCAAAACGTTGATGCCCATCGATATCATGATAAATATCCAAAATAATCCCACCTGTTTCATATTCGCCAACAGAAATTCCATAGCCATTTCCTCGCTCTCCAAATCCAACCAAATTGTTGTTTGCATATAAATTTCCATTTAAAAATGATAGTGTAAATGCCATTTCAACAAATGCCGTTTGCCCATTACCACTAGTACTATTAATATCAACATACCATAGCTCATAGGTTCTCAAAAGTTGCTCAAGTGAAATGTTGTTATTGTTATTTGCGGGTACATGAAGCTCGTCACGCTCACAAGACCAAAAAAGAAATAGAGAAATAAAGGACAGAAAATAAAGTTTTAGCGTTTTCATCATGTATCAGTTTTTAAATTATTTATGTAGTTTCAAAATACGTGCCAAAAGAGTATGTTGCTGATAATCAATAGATTATAAGCATTAATTTTTTAGTACTTTTGTTCAGATAAAATTTATAAAAATGGCGTCACAATTAAAATATGCAGTCTTTGGAAGCGGCAGTTGGGCAACAGCAATTGTAAAAATGCTATGTGAGAAAACAGACTCTGTGGGTTGGTATGTACGTAATTCACAAACAATTGAGTATATAAAAAAAGAGCAGCACAACCCCTCATATTTAAGTTCTGTTGAGTTTGATGTTAACCAACTTACATTGAGTGATGATATCAATAAAGTAGCGCGTTCAGCAGATGTGTTAGTCTTTGCAATTCCATCTGCATTTATTTATGAGCAACTCAAATTGTTAAATATCAATATTTCAGATAAAATTATTTTATCTGCCGTAAAAGGAATAGTTCCAGAAACAGGGCTTTTGGTTGGAGAACATTTTCATCAACATCTAGGCGTCCCTTTTGATCAAGTTGCGGTTTTGGTGGGCCCATGTCATGCTGAAGAAGTGGCATTAGAGCGACTTTCGTATTTAACCATTGCCTGCATAAATAAAGCTACTGCAAAAGCTATAGCAAATCAAATTTCTAGTCATTATATAAATACAAAAATTCACGATGATGTTATTGGGGCTGAATATGCAGCCATGCTGAAAAATATTTATGCCATCGCGGCTGGTATTGCTCATGGATTGGGGTATGGTGACAATTTTCAAAGTGTTTTGATGAGCAATGCTATTCGAGAAATGAAGCGTTTTATTAAGAAAGTATATAAGATGAAGCGTAAAATTAACGAAACAGTCTATTTGGGTGATTTGTTGGTCACAGGGTATTCAACCTTTTCCCGAAATAGAATGTTTGGCAATATGATTGGTAAGGGCTACACAGTGAAGTCCGCACAAATGGATATGAATATGATTGCAGAAGGCTATTATGCGACGAAAAGCGCTTATAAAATTAATCAAAATCATGAAAATTCTGCAAGAACTCCAATTATTGATATGGTATATGAGGTGCTATATAACAATAAGAATCCCAAACTGGCGTTAAAGAAATTAACTGAAAATTTAGATTAATTAGTTTTATTGAGCGGTTCTATAAGGTGCTTTTAAATTGCTCCAAAAAGCGTAAGTCATTTTCGCTTAATAAGCGAATATCGTTAATTTGATGTAATAACAAAGCAATACGATCTATACCCATTCCAAAAGCAAATCCAGTATATTCTTTGGAGTCAATTCCACAATTTTCTAGGACATTTGGATCCACCATTCCACAACCCATAATTTCCAGCCAGCCCGTTCCTTTTGTCATTTTATAATCAGTTTCAGTCTCTAATCCCCAGTATACGTCCACTTCAGCGCTTGGTTCTGTAAATGGAAAATATGAGGGTCTAAGACGAATTTTTGATTTACCAAAAAGTTCAGTTGTAAAATATTGTAGGGTTTGTTTCAAATCGGCAAAACTTACATTTTTATCTATATATAAACCTTCAACTTGATGAAAAAAGCAATGGGAACGTGCAGAAATCGCTTCGTTTCGATAGACTCTTCCAGGTGAGATGGTTCGAATTGGAGGCTTGTTGTTTTCCATATAGCGCACCTGAACGGAACTTGTGTGAGTGCGTAGCAAGATATCAGGATTTGTTTGTACAAAAAAAGTGTCTTGCATATCTCTTGCAGGATGATGCTCCGGTAAATTTAAAGCTGTAAAATTGTGCCAATCGTCTTCAATTTCTGGACCTTCACTAACGTTAAATCCAATTCGAGAAAAGATATCTATAATTTGATTTTTCACTAAAGAGATTGGGTGTCGACCGCCAATGTTTATAGGTTCACCAGGACGTGTCAAATCTCCTATAGACGAAACGCTTGAAGTGCTACTTTCTAGGTTTGTTTTAATAGAGTTTACTTTTTCTTGCGCTGTAGATTTTAGCGTATTTATGGCTTGACCGTAGGCTTTCTTTTGATTATTTGGAACCGATTTGAAGTCAGCAAATAATTCATTTAAGAGCCCTTTTTTACCTAAAAACTTTATACGAAAAGCCTCCAACTCAGTAGTAGAGTTTGTTGTAAAACTATTGGCTTCGTCAATTAATTTTTGAATGCGGTCAATCATGGTTTTGAAATAAAAGCCAAATTTAAGAAATCTTATCTAATAAATTCGTGTTCGAGAAAATAGTTTACAATAGCTTCTTTCATTAAAATGCTTTGTTCTCCTGCTTTCAAATTGGGCAATTGTGCTTTTATTTTATAATGCGGCCAACCATCGTTATCAATAAAATCAAGCTCGTAATACCCATATGGCAATAAAAGTCGACAAATAGCAATATGCATTAAGTTCAGTTTTTCGTCTTTTTTGAAGCGGCGATGAAGCTGCCCAAGCTCTTGAACACCAATAAGATAAATAATCCCATCGAGGTCCAACGGTGCACCATCGGCAAAGCGCAGAGAGAGTTTTTCTATAAGTGTTTCCCAGCGTTTTTTTAGTTTTTCGTCTCTTGCCATAATTTATTTTGTAAATTTAGACGCAATTTTCTCATTAAAGAAATATTAACTCAAATTCTTTTTATGCCTGTTATTGACATTATCCTTGGAGCACTCATTATTTATGGAATTATTAAAGGTTTTTTCAAAGGCTTATTTGTAGAGGTGGCCTCACTTTTGGCGTTAATGTTGGGGGTATATGGAGCGGTTCACTTTAGTAACTATACCGCAGAATTTTTATCAAATTATGTGGATTGGTCAGAAAAAAAAATAAACATATCTTCTTTTATCATCACTTTTGTTGTTATTGTTCTGGCGATATCTCTTGCCGGAAAAGCATTGACAAAACTTGCAAACTTTGCAGCTCTTGGTATCATTAACAAATTATTAGGTGCTCTTTTTGGGGGGTTAAAAATTGCACTCATTCTTTCCGTTTTATTACTTGTTTTTGATCGTTTCAATAATACGCTTTCATTGGTTTCAGAAGAAGAATTGGAAGATTCAATTTTATACAAACCAGTTGCGTCAATAGCCCTAATGATTTTACCTCAATTTATTAATGAGGATAAGACACTAGAGATTCCAAAAATTAAAAATTTAGAACAAGAATAAAGAGTTATTTAGATAGGCTACTTAAATAACCTTTGAATGATTGATATATCCGTTCTTCAGGAATAAAATCAGGAATAATATCAATACGTTCCATCATGTATCTGGGCTGTTTCAGAAGCCCGACAAAAATCACGTCAACGCCTTTAGCTTTTAAATCTTGAAGTGTATCTTCCATCACATATAAACCAGATTGGTCCATATATTGCATTCTGCTAAGCCGAATCACAACTGTTTTTGCTCCTTCGGGAATTTGCTTATATAATTGTTGAAATTCAGAAGTTGATCCAAAAAACAGTGGTCCTTTGATGTGTTTTATAAAAACCTCTCCTTTTAGGTTTTTTGGAAAGTCGATTTCATCTGGCCATGCTTCTTCCTTCAAAGTATCAACCTCTGAGCGCTCAGCGGTAAGATCACCAATTAGCTTCATGAACATTAAACACGAAATAAGTAGTCCAATTCCTACAGCAAAAATTAAATCCCAAAACGTTGATAAAATTAAAACAACCAACATGATTAAAACTTCGGAGCTTAATTTTATGGGTCCAAGTGCAATGTCTTTAGGTAAAATAGGAATTGCCCTAAGTCCTTTATAGTCCATAACCCCAATTCCAACAGTAATCAATATGCCAGAAAGTACTGCAGCAGGGATTTTAGAGGCGATAGGCCCTAGCGCCAAAAGAATAAAAAGCAACAAAACCCCAGCAATCATTCCAGAAAGTCTTGTTTTTCCACCAGCATTAATATTAACAACAGTACGAATTGTAGCACCAGCACCTGGAATTCCACCAAACACTGCAGCAATACTGTTTCCAATACCTTGCCCCACAAGTTCTTTGTTAGGGTTATGTTTGGTTTTTGTCATATTGTCGGCCACAACGCTTGTCAACAACGAATCAATTGCTCCAAGAAGCGATAGTGCGAGTGCTGTAAATACATAGGGACTAATACTGTTTAAACTAAAATTAGAAAACATATTTAATTGAGGAATAGGGAGTCCTTCGGGGATTTTTTCTATGGGCTTATAATCTAAACCTAATGCGATAGCTCCGCCAGACATTACAATAAGCGCAACTAGGGTGCTAGGTACTGCTCTAGTAATTCTTTTAAATCCGTATATGATTATAATAGTTCCAAGCGCCAAAAGAAATTCAAGCCAATTGATATTCCTAAGAGCTCTCGGCATGACTTTTAATGCACCAATAGTTCCAGAGGCTTTTTTAGCGGCAAGAGTTTTGGATTCTCTTATAATATCTGCTTCAGAAATTTCATTTGCTCTTTTTATAGTCTCTTTAAAATCTTCTAAAACAAGAATCCCTTCTCCGGCCTCGTCTTTTAAAATATTTTCAAGAATAATTTCCTCTGCTTGAGGTTTAAACTGATTCACGTACTCTAAATCTTCTTTTGGATTGTATCCCAAAGAGGGTAAGATTTGAGTTAAAAGAATAATGACACCAATTGCTGTCATAAATCCAGAAACAACAGGGTACGGAATGTATTTTATATATTTTCCAAGCCCTAAAAAACCGAGACCAATTTGCATTATTCCCGCCAATAAAAACACCATTAAGATGGATGGTAAAGCTTTTTCTACGTTGCCATCATTGGCAGCAACAATGCCAGCAATAATAACCATACTTACCGCAGTCATTGGTGCGGTTGGACCAGAGATTTGTGTGTTTGTTCCACCAAAAAGTGCAGCAAAAAAACTTATAAAAATAGCACCATAAAGTCCAGCACTTGGGCCAAGACCAGAGGATACGCCAAAGGCGAGCGCTAGTGGTAAAGCTACGATTCCTGCAGTGATACCGCCAAAGGCATCACCCTTAATGTTTGAGAATAGGTTGTTTGTATTTTTCATGGAGTTTAATTTAGGGCTTAAAAAATGTGTTTAAATAAAATGTAATGTGTTATACCATAATTAAGTAATTTAGAATTCTTTTAGAGCGTTATTGGAAATCCATCCAATATTTCCGTCTATGAGTTTAATTTTTAACCAGTTATTTTTGTATGATTCTATGATTTGTACTTTTGTTCCTTCGTGCAAAACAAAAGCAGTTTCACTTCTAAGATTCGGCTCTGTTTTTACATTAATTTCTTGTGAGTAAATGATGCCAAAACGCTCATTGTCTAAGTCTATTTTTTTGTTGAGTAAAATAAAAGATAAAATGAGTATTAGGATAGATAACACTCCCATTACAAAAAAGAGCCTTTTTGTTTTTGTGTTGTAAGAAAGGAAATACGCTATAAAAAATCCAACAAAAACACACATGAGCAAAATACATAAGATTGCCCACCCGTTAAGACTAAATATTTGTGAGATTTTTTTATAAAATTTAGACATCCCTAACTCAGGAATTGCATTAAATTGGTCGATAGTCATCTGTTGTGCAAAACCCAAATTGTTTTGAATGTCTTTATCGTTGGGGGATAGCTTTAATGCTTTCTCATAATAATAAATACTAGGCGCAATTTTGTTCAATTTATAATAACAATTGCCCATATTGAAATACAGCGCACTAGAGTGCAAATTATTTTCAAGTATGTTTTCATAAGCTAAAATTGCAGCATCATACTTTCCATTGTTATACAGCGAGTTAGCTTGATCAAATTGCAAATTGTCTTGGGAATACCCAAGAGTTCCAATCAACCAAAAGGAAAGAATAATTATATTTTTCATACTATTTTAGTTGTTTGTCAAGTGTGTTTATGGTTTCAACAGCTTTTTGATAATCACGCTCCATATCTGCAATACCTAGGGGGGTGTATCGTGCAAGCTCACAAGATTTTAGAACGTTTAAAAATTGAGAGATTGCTTCTTTTTGAACCTCTTTTTTGGTTAAAATTAGGTTAATTTTTTCTTTGCTAAAATCACTAGTTTCTATTTTTAATCTAGATTTAAGATAGTTGTGTAAAGCCCGCTCCAAAGCCACATAAAATGCTTCTTTGTCTCCTATTGCTTTCTTTGAAGAGCTTAGATATTTTCGCGCCAGCCTGTTCGTTTTTCGTATTTTATTACCTTCTATATCCAAAGCTCTTTTACCACGATTTCGAGTAATGATAATGATTAGAGGAATGAGCAGTAGTGGCCCCAAAAATAGCCACCAAAATAATGGAGTATTATAAAATTTAGTTTTAGTTATTGGTTCCAAATTGCCATTGGATTTGAATGAAGAAAATTGTTTTGATAAAGTGGTTACATTGGTTTTTTGCACTTCTTTTGTTACCGAATTTTCATTAGAGCTAAGGTTGGGGCCATCAGTTACCACCACCACCAATTCATTTGATTTAAGCGTCTTATAGGTTTTTGTGTTGAGATCAAAGTACGAAAAGGACACCGCTGGGATTGGATATTGTCCTTGTGCATTTGGCACAACAGTATATGCGTCCGAAATACTACCCCTCATTCCAGAGAGATTAGTAGAAACTTTTTCGGAATGCTCTGGCTCATAGACTTCAAGCGCACTAGGAAGATTAGGTCTTGGAAGTTTAAATAATTTTAAATTTCCTTTTCCAGAGACTTCAAGCTTTAGATTAAAAGCTTCTGTTGCTTTCAATGTATTTTTATTTGAAGTCATATTAAACTCAAAGCTTCCAACAGCCCCAGAAAAATCGTCTGGCCTTCCATTACTTGGCAATGGTTTGACATCAATTGTTCTTTTTCCAGCAGTAACAGTCCGATTTGTAGTGGTCATCATAAGACGACCAAAAATATCTCTTCTTTTAGAGGGCACCTCAACACTAACGTCTAAGGTAAGTGGTTCTATACTTAACTTTCCTGTTTTTTGTGGGTATAGCACTGTTTTTTTTAAAACAACATAGCGGTAGTTTTCTCCTTTATACTTACCCTCTTTGACATTTTGTCTGTTTACTTCAATGTTTTGACTCCAAAAATCGTTATATCGAGGACTGTCCAATTCAGACCAATTTCTTACTCCAGTGTTTTCTGCCACATAAAGTTTATAAATAACACTTACAGGCTCATTTAAATAGGGCTTTGTTGTAGAAACCTCAGCGACTAAATGAATACTCTCTGAAGCAATATAGTTTGGGTCATTTGGGTCTTTAGGAATTTCAACAGCAGCGGTGACTGTAATTTGTATTGGCGAAGTTTTATATGTGTTACCATCAATTTCAATGCTTGATTGTCCAATTGTAAAAGTTCCTCTTTTTGTGGGAGATAAGAAGTAGGTGTAGCTTTTTGAGAAAGAACGCACACCATTAATCCAAGAGTTGTTAATGGATTGACTTGGCCCACCAACAACCTTAAAATTTTCAAAACTTGGAGGCATAAAATTATCTCCGTCTTCATTCATGGTAAAGTCTATACGCAAACGTTCATTCACTCCAAGCTGTGTTTTACTTGTTTTTGCCTCGAATTTAACCTGAGACATGGCAAAACTCGATAGAAAAATCAATAATAAAAGCAATCTAAACTTCATAAATTACCAATCTTTATCTGTTTTTA
>CBFHNG010000055.1:0-9591 GCA_965657165.1 Flavobacteriaceae bacterium | reverse complement strand
TAATGAAGATAAATTCAATTTGTTGTATTGGAGCAGGCTATGTTGGCGGACCAACAATGTCTGTCATTGCACAGAAAAACCCACATATAAAAGTTACTGTTGTTGATGTTAATGCAGATCGAATTGCGGCTTGGAATAGTAAAGATTTATCACAGCTTCCAATTTTCGAACCTGGTTTAGACAAAGTAGTTGAAGAAGCCCGTGGTCGAAATTTGTTTTTCTCTACTGAAGTTGACAAAGCTATTGCTGCTGCCGAAATGATTTTTATATCTGTCAATACTCCAACAAAAACCTATGGTGCAGGAAAAGGAATGGCTGCAGACCTTCAATATGTTGAGTTATGTGCACGCCAAATTGCAAAAGTTTCAACATCCAATAAAATTGTTGTAGAAAAATCAACACTTCCGGTCAAAACAGCTGAGGCTATAAAAGACATTTTAGACAATACAGGAAATGGTATTCATTTTGAAATTTTATCCAATCCAGAATTTTTGGCAGAAGGAACAGCAATTCAAGACCTTGAAGCACCAGATCGAGTGCTCATAGGTGGAGAGCCCACAAAAACAGGACAAGAAGCCATTGAGGCTCTAAAAAATATATATGCAGCTTGGGTTCCGGAAAATCAAATTATTACAACTAATTTATGGTCATCAGAGCTTTCAAAATTAACAGCAAATGCATTTTTAGCACAACGCGTATCGTCCATTAATGCCTTAACAGAACTTTGCGAAAAAACAGGAGCAAACATAAATGAAGTCGCCAATGCTATTGGAACAGACTCTAGAATAGGACCTAAATTTTTGAAAGCATCTGTTGGATTTGGTGGTTCTTGTTTTCAAAAAGACATTCTAAATCTAGTTTATATATGTAAATCTTTAGGATTAAATGAAGCTGCAGACTATTGGGAGCAAGTGATTATAATAAATAGCCATCAGAGGAAACGTTTTGCCGATCAAATTGTAAAAGCATTATATGGTACCGTAGCCGATAAAAAAATCGCCTTTTTTGGCTGGGCATTTAAAAAGGATACTAATGACACGCGAGAGTCAGCAGCTATTTATATAGCCGATAAACTAATCGATGAGCATGCTAATATTCAAGTTTATGACCCAAAAGTTTCAGCACTTCAAATGCAATCAGATTTAAATTATTTGAACTCAAGATCAGAATCTGAAAATGACAATTATTTGTCCTCTGTATATGATCCATACAAAGCTGTTGAAGGCGCTCATGCATTAGCTGTTATTACAGAATGGGATGAGTTTAAAACCTACAATTGGAAAAAAATATACAACAGCATGAGTAAACCTGCCTATATTTTTGATGGCCGAAATTTACTCGATAAACAGGAACTAGAAACCATTGGATTTTCATACAAAGGGATTGGGCAGTAATTTCTAAAAAGCCATGAAAACCAAAACAATTTTAGTTACAGGTGCTGCAGGCTTTATTGGTTTTCACTTAAGTAAACGCCTATCTGAACTAGGGCATTCTGTTATTGGAATTGATAACATCAACGATTATTACGATATAAATTTAAAATATAATCGACTCGAAGTTTTAGGGATTAAACGCAACGAAGCATCCAAGTGGAACACTACTTCCAAAAGTAATTTAAAAAATTCTTTGTTTACTTTTATTCGAACAAATATTGAAGATACAAATGCCTTAAATCTAATTTTTAAAACTTATAAATTTGACCAAGTTTGTCATCTTGCTGCTCAAGCTTTTGTTCGTTCATCATTTGAAGACTCAAATGTGTATTTGGAGAGTAATATTGTTGGGTTTTTAAATGTACTAGAATGTTGTCGTCAATATAAAATTCCAAGATTAGTGTATGCAAGCAGTTCAAGTGTCTATGGTAATTCATCAAAAGCACCCTTTGAAGAAACAGCTAAGGTAGATCACCCATTAAGTATGTATGCTGTTTCCAAAAAAACGAATGAACTCATGGCACATACCTACAGTCATTTGTATGGTATTGAAACCATAGGTTTGCGGTTTTTTACAGTATATGGTCCTTGGGGTCGACCCGATATGGCACTATTTATTTTTACAAATGCACTATTAAAACGAAAACCTGTAAATATTTTTAATCATGGAAATCATATGCGTGATTTTACTTATATTGACGACATTATTAAAAGCTTGGAACTAACACTATTAAAAAAATCAAATCAAAAAAAGCTGTATAAAATTTATAATATTGGGAACAATACCCCCGTTAAGTTATTAGATTTGATACAGGAAATTGAAAAAATAACAGGATTGAAATCAGAACGTAAAATGCAATCGCTTCAACCTGGTGATGTTCATCAGACTTGGGCAAGTACAAAAGCGTTTAAAAGAGATTACGGATTTCAACCTAAGACCCCACTAAAAACAGGGATAGATACTTTTTATCAATGGTATAAATCTTATTCTAAATGAAAAGAATATTAATAACAGGAGGTGCAGGTTTTATTGGCGCTCACGTTGTACGATTGTTTGTCAATCAATATCCAGAATATCATATCTTTAATATGGATGCTCTTACCTATGCTGGGAATCTAGAGAATTTAACAGATATTGAAAATAAAACTAATTATACATTTTTAAAAGGTGATATTACAGATGAAAATTTTATTCATCAATCTTTTGAACACTATAACTTTACTGATGTTATTCACTTAGCAGCAGAATCTCATGTAGATCGTTCTATCAATGATCCTTTGGCTTTTGCCAAAACAAATATTTTGGGGACAATGATTTTGCTCAATGCTTTTAAATCTTTGTGGGGAAATTCTTGGGAATCACATCGCTTTTATCACGTGAGCACTGACGAAGTGTATGGAACTTTAGTTGAAGAAGGACTTTTTCTTGAAACAACACCTTATGATCCCAATTCACCATATTCTGCTTCAAAAGCCAGTTCAGACCATTTTGTGCGTGCCTACGGTGAAACTTATGGATTACCGTATGTGATTTCAAATTGTTCTAACAATTATGGGCCAAATCAATTTCCAGAAAAATTAATTCCACTTTTCATAAATAATATTTTAGAAAAGAAACCATTGCCAGTTTATGGCGATGGCAACTACACCCGAGATTGGCTGTATGTTGTAGATCATGCGCGAGCTATTGACATGGTTTTTCATCAAGGGAAAAATCATGAAACCTATAACATAGGAGGGTTTAATGAATGGAAAAATATTGATTTGGTTAAGGAATTATGTAAACAAATGGATCAAAAAATGGGGCAATCAGAAGGAACGTCTTCAAATCTTATTACTTTTGTAAAAGACCGTCCAGGACATGATTTGCGCTATGCGATTGATGCTTCCAAAATCCAAAATAATTTAGGTTGGACTCCCTCTGTTATTTTTGAAGAAGGGTTGTCAAAAACTATTGATTGGTACCTTAAAAATACGTCTTGGTTGGACCACGTACGGTCTGGGAATTATAAAAATTATAGACAAAAATAAATAAATGAAAGGAATTGTACTAGCAGGTGGTTCAGGAACACGTTTGCATCCTCTTACTTTGAGTGTCAGTAAGCAAATGCTTCCTGTATATGATAAACCCATGATATATTACCCATTATCTGTTTTAATGCATGCTGGAATTCGAGAAATTTTGATTATTTCTACACCACATGATTTGCCAAATTTTGAACGCCTTTTAGGCGATGGCTCCAATTTTGGATTACAATTATCGTATGAGGAACAACCCTCACCAGATGGTTTAGCTCAAGCATTTATTATTGGAGAATCCTTTATAGGCGATGATGATGTTTGTATGGTCTTGGGTGATAATATTTTTTATGGTGTAGGTTTAGAACAGCTTTTAATTTCTGCTGTTCAAACCGTAGAGAAGTTTCAGAAAGCAGTTGTTTTTGGAAGTTATGTCAAAGATCCAGAGCGCTATGGAGTTGCAGAATTTGATTCAGATCAAAAAGTTATAAGTATTGAAGAAAAACCAAAAACTCCAAAATCAAATTATGCCGTTGTTGGGCTGTATTTTTATCCCAATTCTGTAGTCAAAATTGCAAAGACAATAAAACCTTCAGATCGTGGAGAGCTTGAAATTACATCTGTAAATGTTAATTATTTACAGCAGAGTCAATTAAAAATGGAAGTCCTAAGACGGGGTTTCGCATGGCTTGATACTGGAACTCACGAGGCACTTTCGGAAGCAACAGAATTTGTAAAAGCAATTGAAAAACGTACAGGTCAAAAAGTAGCTTGTCCGGAAGAAATTGCTCTACAAATGGGTTGGATTTCCAAAACTGAACTAGCAAAACGTATAGCTAATCTCAAAGGAGATTATTATGCTTATTTGAAAGAGGTTATCGGTTAAGAATTAAGCAGTTATATGTTTTAATTCCTCTATTGTTTTTGATGGATTTTCACTTCTAAACACAAAGCTACCCGCTACCAACACATCAGCTCCAGCATCTTTCAATGCTTTTGCATTTGTAGAAGTCACACCACCATCAATTTCAATTTTTGTAGAAGCACCTTTAGAAGTTATTAGTGCTTTGAGTTGCTTCACTTTTTCGTAAGTATTTTCAATAAAGCTTTGACCTCCAAAACCTGGATTCACACTCATAATACAGACCAAATCAATATCTTGAATAGTATCTTCTAAAACATTGATGTTTGTGTGAGGATTGAGCGCGACACCTGCCTTCATTCCTTCATTTTTTATGGCTTGTAGTGTGCGGTGTAAGTGCGTACAAGCTTCGTAATGTACGGTGAGAATATCACTTCCAAGCTCTGCAAATATTTTGATATAACGATCGGGGTCTACAATCATTAAATGAACATCAACTGTTTTTTTTGCATGTTTTGTTATTGCCTTTAAAACTGGCATTCCAAAAGAAATATTAGGAACAAATACACCGTCCATGATATCAATATGAAACCAATCTGCTTGACTGGTATTTACCATTTCTATATCACGTTGGAGATTTGCAAAATCGGCAGCAAGAATTGAGGGTGCAATTAGCGAAGAACTCATATATTTAGTTTAATACAAAAATAGTATAAAAAATAAACCCCTGCCAACAAGCAAGGGTTTTGTTTTTTAACCTAAATAGGTTTTTAAAATTTTACTTCTTGAAGTGTGTTTCAATCTTCGAATTGCTTTTTCTTTGATTTGACGTACACGTTCTCTTGTAAGGTCAAAAGTTTCACCAATTTCTTCTAAAGTCATTGGGTGTTGGTTCCCAAGTCCAAAATACAGACGAATAACATCGGCTTCTCTTGGAGTAAGGGTTTCCAATGCACGTTCAATTTCTGTTCTTAAAGATTCATGCAAAAGCTCTTTGTCTGGGTTTGGAGATTCTCCAGAACGCAAAACATCATATAGATTTGAATCTTCTCCTTCTACCAATGGTGCATCCATTGAAACATGACGTCCAGAATTTTTCATAGATTCTTTAACATCATTTATGGTCATATCCAATTCTTTTGCAATTTCTTCGGCACTTGGTGGGCGCTCGTGCGATTGCTCTAGAAAGGCGTAGGTTTTATTTATTTTATTGATAGAACCAATTTTGTTTAATGGTAAACGAACAATACGAGATTGCTCTGCAAGCGCTTGTAAAATGGACTGACGAATCCACCAAACAGCATAAGAAATAAACTTAAAACCACGAGTTTCATCAAAACGTTGAGCGGCTTTAATCAGTCCTAAATTTCCTTCATTAATTAAATCTGGAAGTGTAAGTCCTTGATTTTGATATTGTTTAGCAACAGAAACAACAAAACGAAGATTGGCTTTGGTTAGTTTTTCTAAAGCGATTTGATCACCAGCTTTGATGCGTTGTGCCAATTCTACTTCTTCATCGGCAGTAATTAAATCAACCTTACCAATTTCTTGTAGGTACTTGTCCAACGATGCAGTTTCTCTGTTGGTAACTTGTTTTGTAATTTTGAGTTGTCTCATGCTTGCGATTTTTTTAAAAATTATTTGGCTTCATTATGTTATACGTGTAAACAATAAAAAATGTTACAAAAAAAGCCGTTTTATTTTTTAAAACGGCTTTTTTATATTAAAATGATTAGTTTTTTTACTAATCTCTTCTTCTGTCATTTCTACGATTATCGCGACCTTTGTTGTTGTGTTTTCTGTCTCTAGGGGGACGTTCAACAAACCCTTCAGGTTTTGGTAAGATGGCTTTACGTGAAACTTTTTCTTTGCGTGTTCTTGAATCTACTCCAAAGTATTTGACATCAAAAATATCTCCCATATTCACAACGTCAGATACATTTTCTGTACGTTCCCAAGCCAATTCACTGACATGAAGTAATACTTCATTACCAGGGGCTTCAGTATATTCTACTACAGCTCCAAAATCAAGCATTTTGATGACTTTAACTTCATAAATACTGCCAACTTCTGGCTTGAACAAGAGTGCGTCAATTTTTGCTAAAACAGCATCGATGCCGTCTTGGTCGGTGCCAAGAATTTCAACAATACCTTCTTCGGTAACAGGATCCTCATTGATAACAATAGTAGTTCCTGTTTCTTTTTGAAGTTCTTGAATGACTTTTCCGCCAGGTCCAATAAGTGCCCCTATGTATTCATTTGGAATAACACGAGTCACCATTTTTGGTGCATGAGCTTTAACGTCTTCAGCTGGTGCAGAAATTGTATCGGTTAACTTTTCAAGGATATGGAGACGTCCATCACGAGCTTGTTTTAGTGCATTGACTAAAATTTCATAAGAAAGTCCTTTTACTTTAATATCCATTTGGCAAGCTGTAATTCCATCTGCAGTACCTGTAACTTTGAAATCCATATCTCCGAGGTGATCTTCATCACCTAAGATATCCGATAAAACAGCGTACTTTCCAGAGTCTGCGTCAGAAATTAACCCCATTGCGATACCTGAAACAGGTTTTTTTAGTTGAACACCGGCATCCATAAGCGCCATTGTTCCAGAACAAACAGTCGCCATAGAAGACGATCCATTACTTTCCAAAACTTCACTAACTACACGTACTGTATATGGGCAATCTTCAGGCACCATACCTTTTAGTGCGCGTTGTGCCAAGTTTCCATGTCCAATTTCTCTTCTTGATGTTCCGCGAATCGGTCGTGCTTCCCCAGTTGAAAAAGGAGGGAAGTTGTAGTGTAAATAAAAACGCTCTTCTCCTTCGTGAGACGGCATATCAATTTGATTGGCATCACGAGAAGTTCCAAGAGTTACTGTGGCTAGTGCTTGAGTTTCTCCTCTTGTAAAAATAGACGACCCATGAGTTGATGGTAAATAATCTACTTCACACCATATTGGTCTGATTTCATTTGTTTTTCGTCCATCTAAGCGTAAACCTTCGTTTAGAGTTAAATCTCTTACAGCTGCTTTTTCAGCTTTGTAAAAGTATTTTGAAATTAAACTTCCATAATCTTCTTGTTCTTCTTCAGAAAATGAAGCGGTAATTTCTTCTTTAATTTCTCCAAATGCTGTACTTCTTTCGTGTTTTGCAGAACCTGCTTTGGCAATGGCATAGACTTTATCGTATGCCATGTCATGAATCTTGCTTTCAAGTTCAGCATCTTCTCTTTCTGGCTCGTATTCACGAACTTCTTTTTTGCCGAAAGCTTCAGCCAGTCGTTCTTGAGCAGCGCATTGTACTTTAATGGCTTCATGTGCAAATTTAATGGCTTCAGTCATTTCTTCTTCAGAAATTTCATCCATTTCACCTTCAACCATCATTACTGAGTCTGCAGAAGCCCCAATCATCATATCGATGTCAGATTCTGCAAGTTGTGCTCTTGTTGGGTTGATGACAAATTCACCATTAACACGTGCAACTCTTACTTCAGAAATAGCACATTCAAACGGAAAATCTGACAATTGGATAGCTGCCGAGGCGGCCAATCCTGCCATAGCATCAGGCATAACATCTTCGTCATGAGACATTAATTGAATCATCACTTGTGTTTCTGAGTGATAATCTTTTGGAAATAATGGACGTAGTACGCGGTCTACTAAACGCATTGTTAGGATTTCTCCATCACTTGGTCGTGCTTCACGCTTAAAAAAACCACCTGGATAACGACCAGCGGCAGCAAATTTTTCGCGATAATCTACCGTTAAGGGTAGAAAATCAACATCAGCTTGTTTGTAATTTGAAACTACTGTACAAAGCAACATACATTTTCCGGACTGTACTACAACAGAACCATGGGCTTGTTTGGCCAATTTTCCGGTTTCGATAGAAATTTCTCTTCCATCTCCAAGGTCTATGACCTCTCTAAAAACTTTTGGAATCATATTTTTTAATTCTAATTAAACATTGGTGTTGTGTTGTTGTTGTGTGGTTGTGACCAATGAAAAACTTTAATTAGCTTCTTCTATAATTTGTGTAAAATAAAGATACACATAAAACAAAAAAGAGGCATACAGCCTCTTTTTGAATATTTATTTTCTTAATCCTAGCTCCTTTACAATAGCACGGTATCTAAGAATATCTTTTTTCATTAAATAATCCAAAAGAGAACGACGTTTTCCTACTAGTTTTACTAGTGAACGCTCTGTATTAAAATCTTTTCGATTTTGCTTTAGGTGTTCTGTTAAGTGATTGATTCGGTGTGTAAATAATGCAATTTGACCTTCGGCAGAACCGGTATCTTTGGCATCTTTTCCGTGTTTTGTAAAGATTTCCTCTTTAATTTCTTTTGTTAAGTACATTCCAATATTTGTTTAAATAATTTTTATGCAATAATTATGACGTTCATAATCAAGCGGCAAATATAAGAAAATTGATTAATAAAAGGATGATTTTATAAAAATTATGCTCTTAAGGGCTGATTTAAAATCAAATCAATGTATTGATTGACTTTATCTTTGAGGGCATTACGGTGTGTAATAAAATCCAAAAAGCCATGTTCTAAAACAAATTCTGCAGTTTGAAATCCTTCAGGAAGTTCTTTTCCTGTAGTATCACGAACCACACGTGGTCCGGCAAAACCAATAAGGGCTCCTGGTTCACTGATGTTAATATCACCCAACATGGCAAAAGAAGCGGTTGTTCCTCCTGTCGTTGGATCAGTACATAACGATATATATGGAATACTTGCATCGGCTAGTTGTGCCAATTTTGCTGAGGTTTTTGCCAATTGCATTAACGACAATGCAGCTTCCATCATACGTGCCCCTCCAGACTTTGAAATAATCATAAAAGGTAGTTTTTTCTTTAGGGCATAGTCGGCAGCACGTGCAATTTTTTCGCCAACAACGCTTCCCATTGATCCTCCAATAAAACTAAAATCCATACAGGCTATCACTATGTCTTTGCCTTTTGATTTTCCAACAGCTGTTCGTACAGCGTCCTTAAGTTTGGTTTTATCTTGAGCAGCTTTCAAGCGATCGCTGTATGTTTTTTTATCAGAAAATTTAAGAGGGTCTTTAGAGGTTATCTTAGAATCTAGTTCCTTGAATTTATTATCGTCAAACAAAATTTGGAAATATTCTGCACTTCCAATGCGTACATGGTATCCATCTTCTGGACTCACAAAGAAGTTTCTTTCTAATTCTTCGGTTTCAACGATTTTTCCAGTCGGGGATTTGTACCAAAGTCCTTTTGGAGTATCGCGTTT
>CBFHNG010000054.1:0-10100 GCA_965657165.1 Flavobacteriaceae bacterium | reverse complement strand
CATACGCAAAGCGGGTGCAAATATAAAACCCTTTTCCTACACTCACAATACTTTTTATATTAATTTTGAAAAAAAATAAAGAAAAGTGTTTTTTAACCTGTAAACTACAAAAAGAAGTTCCAAACAATACCAAAACGAACAATAAAATCGCGGTAGGGATAGTTGGGTGCTGAATAGAAATTGTAGCCGGTCATGGCAGAATTAAAATGTTCGGCTTTCAAAAATAGTCGAGTTTGCTGAATTTTTGCGTTTATAAAAAAGTCTAAACGCGGAAAATTTCCTAATGTTTTTTGATTTTGCACATAAAATTCTGAAAGTACTGGATCGTAGGCATTCATGTTATAATCAGAAAAATAACTAAAGTTGATACCTGTTTGTAAATACAATGCTTTTTCAAAAAATTCATTGGCATAATACAAGGTATTTCTTATATTCAATTGAGGAACATTGAGAACTTGATCGCCATCCAGCACTTGCTGGTACATTATTGTGTTGTTTAATGCGAAATTTTTAAACTTAAATTCTTTCTCATACTTGGCACGAAAATAATTGACTGTGCCGTCATACTGATAAGGCTTTACCCCTTGTTGTTCTTTGTTTTCAAAATACAGGTAGTTGTTTATGGTGGAATAATCGAGTGATAAAACACCGTATTTGTTGGAGTGGAAATCAAAAGCCAATTGTTGAGTTTGTTGGTTTTTAAAGTTATTTTGCCAGTTGTAGTTCAAATAATCACTTTGATAAAGTCGATAGTTGTAGTCTGCAACAGATGAATTTAAATTGATTCTGGCGGTTGCACGCATATCATCATTGATGCTATAGTTGGCTTGAGCATCAAGAAAATTACCTTCTAAGTCGCCACTGACATTAATTCCAAGATTGGCTTTTAGCTCCACCGGACCAAGCTGATGCGCATAACCTCCTTCAAAAGACAGTACAGATTCCTTTAGTCGATTGGTGATGGTTTGCCCATTGAGTATGACTAAAGAGTTGTAGCCATAATTAAATGAATTATAGCTCAACTGTGCCGATAATTCCCCTAATATTTTATTGTTATACTCTGCATTAAACGAAGTGTAGAAATGCTCAAATGTGTTTTTGTCAGATAGGTTTGAGGTTACAAATGCATCACCAAAAATAGTAGCATTCCTATTTTGGGTGTAATGATAGTATTTGTCTTCAATATATATCGAGTTACCAATTTTTATTCCATTATTCCCTAATGAGTCTTGCTTCTTTAGCTGATATGTGTGATCCAAATAATAGCGGCGGCCTTCCAAACTACTTTGTGCGTCTTCAAAAAGAGGGTCAAACAAAGAACGGTCAATAAACTCTTCATTCCCATTTTCAAATTCCACAAGATCTTCATCCGAAATTCCACCATTTTCCTGATTTAAAATATCTTGAGTTACCATATGAGCACGTGCATGATAGCGTTTATTTTTGGTATGATAACTTGTCGTAAATCTGAAATTTCCTGTACTTGACAATATATGTTGATACTTCCCTAATGAACGCATACCCTTGTAGGCGATAGAAAAATTAAATTGTTCTGAAGTATTGGTGGTGAAAAAGGCATCGAGCAATTGACCTTGTTCAAAATTCGACTTAAACATCAATTCGGTGAGAGGAGTTGGCACATGATAATAATTTATATCGTCTACACTCATATAATTATAGTGCTTGCCCTTTGTTCCAAAACTTGGCAGCATACTTTGACTAGACATATTGTGACTCAAAGTATTATAGGTCTGACCCATATTGTTAAAAGGCAAAAGCTCAAAATAATCTCTTCTTAAGTAATTGAATTTATATTCTTTTTGAATTGTTAATGTTGTATCAACGTGGGTGGAATCCCCTTTTCTTGAAATGATTTTATAATCTTCAATTTTTGCATCTGTGTTTTTGGCAACTTTTTTTGTTCCTCTGTCATAGAGACTATCTGTTTCCATGTTTCTAGAAGTGTTTGATCTTTTAGCACTACCATCTAAAGTTTTCAAATTACGTTGACCGTAAGTATTATTGGCTACAAGAAATAGAAAAAAAACAAACAGATATTTATACATGACCTATTGAGGGTTCTAAATTGTTGGTTCAAAAGTAGGAAATTATTAGGGATTTTATTGGATTTGATTGTAATCAAAAAAAGTAATTTATATTTACCAATAATATATCACAAGGATTGACACTCAAACTCAGTTTTAGTAACCAAAAATTTGAATGTGGCACAGATGAAGCCGGCAGAGGATGTTTGGCTGGACCTGTAACTGCGGCTGCAGTAATTTTACCAAAAACTTTTAAAAATAGATTACTGAATGATTCAAAGCAACTTTCTCATTCAAAGCGAGAAATGCTTCGGCCAATTATCGAAAAAGAAGCTATTGGCTATGCTGTAGCACATATTTTCCCTCACGAAATTGATAAAATTAATATTTTAAATGCCTCAATATTAGCCATGCACCGCTCTGTAGGTCAATTAGATAAGGTCACATTTATTAGTGTTGATGGCAACCGCTTTAAACCATATAATGACATTCCTTTTGAGACCATCATAAAAGGGGATGGTAAATATCTTAACATTGCTGCTGCTTCGGTTTTGGCAAAAACATACCGTGATGATTATATGGAAAAGATTCATAAGGAGCTCCCTATGTATAACTGGAAAAAAAACAAGGGATACCCCACAAAAGAACATCGAGAAGCCATTAAAAAATACGGCCCTACAAAATACCACAGAATGTCTTTTAAACTCCTGCCAAACCAGTTAAGTTTTGAATTTTAATTCTATATTTGTTGGAGGTTGATTGATTTAAATTTCATGCTAAGAAAGTTTTTGGTTTTTATTGTTTTTGTTTTGACACTAAATTGTCAAAATAAACAAAATAAACAAGGTTCAATTGAAGATTTTGTTCCAAATGATGCCCAAGTTGTAATGCATATCAATTCCTTGGATGTATTCAAAAGTGCATTGAAAAACAATGAGTTACTTTCCAAAACAAAGTTTAAATCCATCTTTGAAAATAATCTTACCCCAATAGACAGCTTAAAAATTTCTGGACCTTTGCTTTTGTGTATCTCTGAGAGTTCTAATTATACATTCATTTCTCAACAAAAACATATTGGGTCAAAAGAATTATTAAAGCAAAACTCCATTCGAGACAGCGTATGGGTTTTTTCGACTTCAAATTCTAAATCAACACCTTTAAAAAATACTACTGTTCACCCTTACAAGAAATTCGCAAAACTTACTGACACAAATGCTACATTTTCAGTTTATTTAGCGAAACCTGAACAGTATGGAGAGGAATTTTCTTTGTTCAATAACGTTTTATTAGATGTCAATGCCACTCCAAAATATATTTCATTTAGCGGAATTTACACCGATTCAAATAGCCAATGGAATCAATTATTTGAAAATATTTCACCAAAGACGCAGCAATTGAGCAGTATTGTTCCAGATGATATTGAAAATTTTGAGACTTTTATATATTCAGATTTCCAGCAATTTTCAAAAAATCTAAAAGTGTTGGACAGCACTTTAGTATTTTCTGAACTTACAAATACTTTGCTAGAAACTAGTCAAGAAATAGGAAGCTTAAAAACATCTAATGGTTCTGCAATTTTACTGCATTCCATTGATATTAGTTCGAGCAAGGAAGCTCTTGTAGCTTTTAAAGAACAATTGAAATCGTTCCGTTCTGTGCCAATATATAAGTTTGAAAATGATTCTATTTTCAATCAAAATTTTGAGGGATTATTACCTCAACTCAATAGTTCAAATTTTACTGTTATTGATGATTTTTTGATTTTCTCTGAAAATGAAACTTTAACCGAAGAGATTATTTCAAAACATATTAATAAAAACAACCTAAACAACAGCAAATCATTTCAAAATACTCAACAAAAATTGAGCGATGAAATTTCATATCAAAAAATATTAACTCCAAAGAATTTAACCAATATATTGAATCCTATTTTTGGAACATCATTATCTAGAACAGATTTGGAGGCTTATAAAAATTCAATGGTTCAAGTCATAAGAGACGATGAAGTTGTTCACCTCAACGCGCAAATTGAACATTTTCGACCTAGTCAAAAGCAGAAAAAAATCAATGAAATTTTCAGTTTAAAACTAGACGCAACAATTTTAGGTGATGTTCAATTTGTTAAAAATCATAAAACACAACAAAAAGATATTGTTGTACAAGATATTGAAAATCAGTTGTATTTGATTTCAAACCAAGGTGTTGTACGCTGGAAAAAGAAATTGTCGGGCCCTATAATTGGGCGAGTCAACCAAGTTGATTTGTACAAAAATGGGCGTTTTCAAATGGTATTTTCAACTGAAAACCGTGTTTATGTTTTGGATCGTTTAGGCAAAGATGTTGGGGCATTTCCATTAAAATTTAAAGATAAAATTACTCAGGCTGTTTCCGTTTTTGATTATGATAAAAACAAAAATTACAGATTTCTGGTGACTCAAGGCCAATCACTTTTGATGTATGATGGTACAGGAAAACGAGTAAAAGGGTTTTCGTACACTCCAGATTCTGAAATTTTAAACGCTCCCCAACACATTCGTTACAAGGGTAAAGATTATATTGTTTTTGCTGCCGATAATGATTTAAAAATTTTAAATCGAAGAGGAAAAATTAGAATTGATGTTAAGGAGTCTATTAATTTTTCAGATCAAAATATATATTTCTACAACAATAAATTTTCGACAATAGACACCAAAGGCGAGCTTGTACAGGTGGATATAAAAGGGCGAGTTAGCAAACAAACCCTTGGTTTTGATGCGCAAACAAATATAACGAGCTCCAGTAGAACTTTGGTTGCTCAATGGGCAAATCAATTACAAATAAAAAACAATAAGACCATTTTGGATTTTGGTAATTATTTACCCCCTCAACTGTTTTATTTAAATGATAAAATTTATATTGCATTGACCGATCAACAGGCTCAAAAAGTAACGCTTTTTGATAGCAAAGCAACTGTTTTATCAGGATTTCCTATATATGGTATTTCTAAAATTGACCTTTCTAACGCTGATAAAGACACTGCACTAGAGCTCATTTGCCAGAGTAATGATTCGGAGCTTATTATGTATCAGATTTATTAGTTTATTTCAGCTTCAAAAAGTGCAAAGAAATGCTTTAATAATTTTTCTTTGACCTCGTTTTCATCAACTGACTCCTGCTTGAGTTCAACATTTAGAGATGTGACTGCTTTCCCTCGAATTCCGCAAGGTATAATGTGATCAAAATAACCTAGATCCGTATTGACATTAAGAGCAAAACCATGCATTGTTACCCATCGACTAGCACGCACACCCATAGCACATATTTTGCGCGCAAAAGGGGTACCAACATCCAACCACACTCCTGTTTCACCATCACTTCTGGTGGCTTTTAGTCCATATTCTGCAAGCGTTAAAATAATGGTTTCTTCCAATAATCTTAAGTACTTATGAATGTCTGTGAAAAAATTTTCTAAATCTAAAATAGGGTAACCCACCACTTGACCTGGGCCATGATAAGTGATATCTCCACCTCTATTAATTTTATAAAATGTTGCTCGTTTTTCGGCTAATTGTTCTTCACTTAAAAGTAAATTAGAAAAATCCCCACTTTTCCCAAGTGTATACACATGTGGATGCGTTACAAATAAAAAATGATTTGGAGTTGGTAACTCAGTATGTTCTCGCCTGTTTTTTATTTTACAGTCTACCGTTTTTTTAAACAAATCTTCTTGAAAATCCCAAGTTTCCTTGTAATCTTTTAATCCTAAATCTTGAACCTGAATTGTTTTATTCATGGAACAAATATACAAGTTTAACGATTAGGATTATTTAAAATCACCAACGCTGCAATGATTCCTGGAACCCAGCCACAAAGGGTTAAAATGAATACAATAACAAAAGATCCACACCCTTTGTCAACAACAGCTAATGGAGGAAATAAAATAGAGAGTAAAACTCGCCAAATACTCATGTTTTTTTTATTTAAATTGGTTTACAATTATAGGACGAATTTTAGTAAATAAAGTTACACTTCCACATAATTTTATATCCCCTATTGAAATCCAAACCAATGTCATTATCTTTGTGATCAAAATTACACACCATTATTATGGCGCAACTTTCAGAACAAGAACTTGTACGTCGAGAAAAACTCGAAAAACTTCGTGCATTAGAAATAAACCCTTACCCTGCCGATTTATATCCAGTAACGCACACCAGCAGCACAATAAAAGATAACTATAAAGAAGGCGACAAAGTGGTTGTTGCAGGTCGTTTGATGCGAAAAAAGGTACAAGGAAAAGCAGCATTTACGGAGCTACAAGATAGTGAAGGGCGCATTCAAGTATATTTTAATCGTGATGAAATCTGTATTGGCGAAGACAAATCAGCTTACAATGATGTATTTAAAAAACTTCTTGATTTGGGTGATTTTATTGGTGTTGAAGGCGAACTCTTTACCACTCAAGTTGGTGAAAAAACTGTTCTGGTTAAGAATTTTAAACTTTTAAGTAAAGCTTTAAAGCCTCTACCACTTCCAAAAACAGATTCAGAAGGAAATACTTACGATGAGTTTAACGATCCCGAAATGCGTTATAGACAACGCTATGCCGATTTGGCCGTAAATCCACATGTTAAGGAAGTCTTTGTCAAGCGTACAAAACTCTTTAATGCCATGCGTGAGTTTTTTAATAGTGCTGGTTATTTTGAAGTCGAAACACCCGTACTACAACCCATTGCTGGAGGTGCCTCAGCACGCCCATTTGTGACGCACCACAATAGCTTAGACATTCCATTATACATGCGAATTGCAAATGAACTGTACTTAAAACGTTTGATTGTTGGTGGGTTTGATGGGGTCTATGAGTTTTCAAAAAACTTTAGAAATGAAGGCATGGATCGCACACACAATCCAGAATTTACAGCCATGGAAATTTATGTTGCTTACAAGGACTACAACTGGATGATGGAATTTTGTGAGCAACTTTTAGAACATTGTGCTATAGCCGTAAATGGAACAACAAAAGCTACGTTTGGCGGTCATGAAATTGACTTTAAAGCGCCATACGCAAGAGTTACAATGACCGATGCCATAAAAGAATTTACAGGGTTTGACATTACTGGGAAGTCTGAAGATGAGCTTAGAGCAGCAGCTATTGGAATGGGTATTGAAGTGGATGAAAGCATGGGCAAGGGAAAACTTATTGATGAGATTTTTGGTGAAAAATGTGAAGGGAATTACATTCAGCCTACATACATTACAGACTATCCAAAAGAAATGAGTCCATTGTGTAAAGAACACCGCAACAATCCTGATCTTACTGAACGCTTTGAGCTTATGGTTTGTGGAAAAGAAATTGCAAATGCATACTCTGAATTGAATGACCCTATAGACCAGCGGGAGCGTTTTGAAGCACAACTCAAATTGGCTGACAGAGGCGATGATGAAGCCACACAATTTATAGACGAAGATTTCCTTCGTGCTTTGGAATATGGTATGCCTCCAACTTCTGGAATGGGAATTGGTATGGATAGATTGATTATGTTCTTAACAGACAATGCTTCCATCCAAGAAGTCTTATTTTTTCCTCAAATGAAACCTGAAAAAAAAGCACTAAACTTAAGTGAAAATGAAAAAGCTATTTTTGAAATTCTAAAAAAAGAAAATACACTTCCTCTAGAAGAATTAAAAAACCAAGCTGGACTCAGTAATAAAGGGTGGGACAAAGGCATTAAAGGCTTAACAAAACAAGGATTAGCAAAGGTCTATAAGACTGATGATGAACTTGTTGTAGAATTTTTAATCTAATTATGTAATAAAAACTATTTTCATTAGTTTTATAGAATATATACTTTCAAATTAAACATATTATGAGAACTATTTTAAGCATTTTAATTTTACTAATAAGTTTTTCAGCCACAGCACAGCCCAATCAAAATGGTATGAAAAGACAGAAACGAATGGAGAATATGAAGAATATGACTCCTGAACAACAAGCTACGCTTTGGTCAAAAAAAATGACTTTAGATCTAGAATTAAACCCAACGCAACAAGAACAGATTTATACCCTAATTTTAGAAAAAGCTAGGCGACATAAAATGCATAAAAAAAATAGACGTGAGGAAAGACCTTCAGATGAAGAACGTTTTCAAATGCAGGTCAATATGTTGGACGAAAAAATTAAAATACAAAATGCAATGAAGTCTATTTTAAATCCAGGTCAATATGAAAAATGGAAAAAAATAGAAAAGCAGAAAGAGCGTAAAAAAAGAAAGCACTCCAAAATGAAAAAAGAAAAAAGATAGTTCAATTATTTTTACAAACTATATCAAAATCCAAACTTAATGTTTGGTTTTTTTTATTCTAACCTTAAGTTTTTTGCAAATTTATTATGAATCCAAAGGATTCCCAGGCCAAAAGCAACTGAAGCAAAAATTAGAATATTGTTCAAAACACCATCTACAGAAAATGACATTCTGATTAAAATTGTTGATATAATAAAGCCTGAATTTCTAATGACTTTGTGAAACTGATCAGTATAGAAAAAAGAGACTAAAAGCAACAGAACATCTACAATAATAAGGACTGCAAAAAACTCATCAAAAAATAAACTATTGACATCTTTAAGCACTGCAGATAAATTTTGTGGTGCTACATCTAAAACCCAACTCCCAAAAGTATTGAGGCCAATAATGACAAAAACTGGTATTAAAAGCGTTGCCATGATTTTTTTAATTCTAATAAACTGCATTATCTGTGGAGACTCAATAGAATTCAAAGAGGATTTGTTTTCTAATCTTTCCTTGAGGTATGAAAATACATAAATCATAAAAAAGAGAATTAGTGCTGTAATAATGTCATATGTAAATGTGATGTCGTTTTTTATATCAAACCAATTTGAAGATAATTCTAGATTCGACAAATCTTTAAAAATTCTTCTTATTACAATTAGTGTGATAATTTCATATTGTTTTGTAATGTAAGTTGTTATTGATCTTGGCAGATAAAAAATCAATAAATAAACCTCATAAATTAGGATGAATGAAAATGGAGTATATATGGCTGCAATGGGGCTATCAAAAAAGTTGGAGTCTTCAAATGGGTTCCAAACATTGTATTTTTTTAAATAAATTAAAGCCAAATGGAACAAGAAGCTTACCATAGCAATTACTAAGATAAATTTCTCTATTTTTAATTTCACTCTTTCTGATAATGCAAAATTATAAAGCGTTTTGTAAGACAATAAATTCATCATAATACATTGATTTTATGTAGATTAATATATCACAATGGAGAATTTTAAAGTTACAAAAAAAACTTGAATAAAGATTTTTGAGTCCTTTGCGGCATTTTCACTACTTTTGAGCCGCCTATTTTAGGTCGGATTAAAATAACTCTTCTAATGGAAATTATTGAAATTTTGGGCTATTGTGCTGCACTTCTAATTGGGCTAACACTTGGACTTATTGGAGGTGGTGGTTCTATTTTGGCAGTACCCGTTTTGGCATATTTGTTTATGCTCGATGAAAAATTAGCAACTGGTTATTCGCTATTTGTGGTCGGTTGTAGTGCTTTGGTTGGCGGATTCAAACAATTTCAAAAAGGCAATGTAGATTTTAAAATTGCTCTTATTTTTGGTCTACCCGCCATCATAAGTGTGTCACTTGTTCGCTCATTTTTAATTCCAATAATTCCAGACGAATTATTTATTTTAAATGACACTAACATTACAAGAAGGATGGCTATGTTTGGGCTGTTTGCATTAGTTATGATTCCAGCTGCATTTGCTATGCTTAAATCTCCAAAATCAAACCCAACAACATCTAATACCAAAAAAATTGAATACAACTATTTATTCATTTTATTGGAAGGTCTATTGATTGGAGCAATTACAGGAATTGTTGGTGCCGGTGGTGGGTTTTTAATCATTCCTGCATTAGTACTATTAGCAAAAATTGACATCAAAAAAGCCATAGGAACATCCCTTGTGATTGTGACCCTAAAATCTTTGATTGGATTCTTTTTAGGTGATGCCCTAACCATGAATATTGATTGGGGATTTTTGCTAACATTTACAGC
>CBFHNG010000053.1:0-10917 GCA_965657165.1 Flavobacteriaceae bacterium | reverse complement strand
CAACATAATAAATGGAGGATATTGCTGAAAAAATCCTAAATAAACAAAAACTTGGATTATTGGAAAATGATAGATATAAATCCCATAAGTGAAATCCCCATATTTCCCAAAATTATTCAAAAATTTAAAGTTATACGCCAAATAAAAGACCATAAATCCATAAGCAATAGGTTTAAAAATTTGAGTACCTAAAAAATACTGCTCTAAAATAAAAAGCAATAAGCTCGGAACTATAATATAGTGTCTCCATTTGAATAAAAATTCGAAATTTCTATAAAATAAAATCCCAACGGCAAAAAAAGCAAAAGCACCCGGCAATTGCTTTGCTATCCTGTAATTATCTTGAGCCATAAAATAATTAAAATAGATTATGGATGCCACATATGTAATGGCGATTAAGAGATTAAAACTCATGTGTTTTTTTTTGAAAAACCAATAAAATATGGGCAAAGAAAGATAAAATGCTTCCTCAATTTTAATGGTCCAAAGTGCACCATTAACAGCGCAAATGTTCTGTGTTTCAAAAACGCCAGGCAAACAAGGTTCAAAATAATTTTGAAAGGTGAGATTGGCAAATAGATATCTCCAAAATTGACCGTTTAAAAAGTAGCCTGTAGCTGATTTGGATGAAATAAAAAATAATAAAAAAGCAGAAATTAAGATAACAAAAAAGTAAGCCGGAAAAATTCTTTTTACTCTTCTAATGATATAATCCTTAATATTAGAACTATTTTCATAACTCTTTGCTATTAAAAACCCACTAATAATAAAAAACCCATCAATTGCCAATCTCGAATTAAAATAAATTTTTAAAGGATTAAAAACATAAATATTGCTCAATTCTATAAAGTGCGATAATGCAATTGTGATAGAAAATATTATTCTTAAAAAATCAAAATTGTTAATGTTAATTTTATTCAAAACAGAAAAATTGGATTTTTTTTAAAAAATACAAATATATTTATATCAAACGACAAATTAGTTGTTTATTATGTATAAACAAAAAAGCTTCCACGGTCGTAGAAGCTTTTTGGGTTTTATTTTATTAGAGATTAAACCACACCCTGGGCAAGCATAGCGTCTGCAACTTTTACAAATCCTGCAATATTGGCGCCTTTTACATAGTCTATATATTCTGTTTCTTCGTCTTTACCAAATTGAATACACTTGTCGTGGATGTTACCCATAATGTCCTTGAGCTTATCGTCCACCTCTTTTCGGGTCCAATTATATCGTAAAGAATTTTGAGTCATTTCCAAGCCAGAAGTTGCAACACCCCCAGCGTTAGAGGCTTTTCCTGGTGCAAATAAAATTTTGGCCTTTTGAAAGGCTGCAACTGCATCTTTAGTAGAAGGCATATTAGCCCCTTCACTGACACAAACGCATCCGTTTTTAAGCAGTGTTTCGGCATCTGTACCATTGAGTTCATTTTGAGTAGCGCATGGCAATGCTATATCACAAGACTCACTCCAAGGGGTTTTGTTGGCTACGAATTTTGCATTTGGATAAGCATCAACATAAGCACTAATTCGTCCTCTTTTGTTGTTTTTTAAATCCATCACAAAAGCTAATTTGTCTTTGTCAATTCCATCGTTATCTATAACATATCCCGAAGAATCTGATAATGTAATGACCTTACCGCCAAGCTGAATAACTTTTTCTGCTGCATATTGTGCAACATTTCCAGAACCAGAAACTGTTACGGTTTTACCTTTAATATCATCACCTCTAGTTTGTAACATTTTTTGTGCAAAATATACTGTTCCGTAGCCTGTTGCTTCTGGGCGAATAAGAGACCCCCCCCATGTTAATCCTTTTCCTGTAAGAACACCAGTAAATTCATTTTTGAGTTTTTTATACATTCCAAACAAAAATCCAATTTCTCTTCCTCCAACTCCAATATCTCCTGCTGGAACATCCGTGTTTGGGCCTATATGACGAAACAATTCACTCATAAAAGCATGACAGAAACGCATAATTTCATTATCACTTTTCCCTTTTGGATCAAAGTCACTACCGCCTTTTCCACCACCCATTGGAAGCGTTGTCAAACTATTTTTAAACACTTGCTCAAAAGCTAAGAACTTTAAAATACTCATATTTACTGAGGGGTGAAATCGCAACCCTCCTTTGTATGGCCCAATGGCTGAATTCATTTGAATTCGATACCCTCTATTGACTTGAATTTCGCCGTCATCATCGACCCAGTTTACTCTAAAAGTAACTGCACGTTCTGGTTCAACCATTCGTAAGAGTATATTTTTACCATGATAAATATCGTGTTTAACAATGTATGGAATAACAGTTTCGGCAACTTCTTCTACGGCTTGTAAAAACTCTGGCTCAAGACCATTTCTTTGTTTGACTAAGTCTAAAAATCCTTCAATTTTTTCTTTCATTTCATTTAATTTAGGAGCATTAAAAATTACTAATTGTAGTACAAATATATAATATCCTTAAAAATAAATGAATATTTTTTTAAATTCGTAATAAATGACTCTAAATTTACTTTAAAATTATGAATATCTCAATAAAAAAGATGAGAATTAAAAAAGGTGAAACACTGTTTTCTAACCGTTTAGTGCTTGCTTTAAATCCTCAATCAAATCGTGTTGATCTTCAATACCAACACTCAACCGAATTAAAGAATCGACAACTCCTGTTTTTTCACGCTCTTCTTTTGGAATACTTGCGTGTGTCATACTTGCAGGATGCCCCGCTAGGGATTCTACACCTCCTAGCGACTCTGCGAGCGTAAAAACCTTTAGGCGTTCTACAACTTTTATAGCTTCTTCATAGTTATTGCCTTTTGTAGTAAATGACAACATTCCTCCAAAATCATTCATTTGTTCTTCTGCAATATCATGGTTAGGATGAGACTCCAAACCTGGCCAATAGACGGTTTCTACTTTTGGATGGTTTCCCAAGAATTCGGCAACTGCTTTACCGTTTTCACAATGTCTTTGCATTCTTATATGCAATGTTTTTATGCCTCTCAAAACCAAGAAGCTATCTTGTGGACCACAAACTGCACCACTCGCATTTTGAATAAAATAAAGTTGCTCTGCAAGTGCTTTATCTTTGACCACCAATGCCCCCATTACAACATCGCTATGGCCGCCAAGATATTTGGTAGCGGAGTGCATCACAATATCAGCTCCTAAATCTAAGGGCTGCTGTAGATATGGTGTTGCAAACGTATTGTCCACTGCTAATAAGATTTTGTGTTGCTGCGCTACCTTTGCCACTGCCTTTATATCAATGATATTGAGCATAGGGTTGGTGGGGGTTTCAACCCAAATAAGCTTGGTTTTTTTATTTATATGATGTTCTATTTGTTCTATGTTTTCCATTCCTACAAAATGAAATTTAATTTGAAATCTCTCAAAAACCTTAGTAAACAAACGGTATGTCCCACCATACAAATCATTTGTTGAAATGACCTCATCTCCTGGTTGTAATAATTTTATAATCGCATCTATGGCGGCCAACCCTGAGCCAAAAGCTAATCCAAAATTACCATTTTCTATACTTGCAAGTGATTGTTCTAACGCATGTCGGGTTGGGTTATGTGTCCGAGAGTATTCATACCCTTTGTGCCCTCCTGGTGTAGTTTGCGCATAGGTTGAAGTTTGATAAATAGGTGGCATTACAGATCCATATGCCTTGTCTGGAGATTGACCTCCGTGAATTGTTTTGGTGTTAAATTTCATTTTTTAATGCTATAATTATTGTGAAATGATTGTGTTCTTCATGGCTAAAATGTAACCAAGATGGATGCCTTCATGAAAATTGTTAAACTCTAAAGCTTCTTCAACATTTGTAAGTGTACTTTTGGTAGTAACCGTATACGTTGTATAGTTGGTAAAAACCCCTGCTTTATAATCTTTTTGGGTTTGCTCAACAGTTGAGGTTAAGAGAATTTTTAAGTCGTCAACATCTTTTTGTGATGCGTCTTCTTCTGTTTTTGTACCTTTTCTAAAGGCCTCAACAAGCTGAGAATCTATAAGCATAGGTAGACCCGATAAACCATAGACCAGCAGTTGTTGAGTTACAACAACATGCATAATGTTCCAATATATCGAATTTCGATAACCGTTGGGTACTGTATTGAGCTGTTCTAAAGAAAATTGCTCTAAAAATTTATATAGTAATGCTCTGGTTTTTAGGGTAATATCAAAACTCCAATTCATAATTAAATTAAATATTTGAAAAATTAATATAGAAATGATTTTCTTTGTAAAAGTAATGAAACAATTGCATGAAAAAAATCTATTCTCTTAAAAGTTGTAATACCTGTCAACGCATCCTAAAAATGTTGGAAATTCCTGAAGGATTTATAATACAAAGCATAAAAGAGTCTCCTATATCAAACGCCGATTTAGAGCATCTAAAAATGCTATCGGGAAGCTATGAGGCCTTGTTTAGTAAACGTGCTAAACTCTATAAAGAAATGGGGTTAAAAAATAAAGTTCTGGGAGAACGTGATTTAAAGCAATTGATTCTAGAACATTACACCTTTTTAAAAAGACCAGTAGTGGTTGTTGAAAATCAAATTTTTATTGGAAATAGTGCAAAAACTGTTGAAGCCGCAAAATTGGCTCTAAAAAATGAACAATAGAACCGCAGCACTTGTCGCCTTAGTTTTGGTACAACTCTTTTATGGTGTAACCTTTACGTTTGCTAACGATGTAATTGTTGGTGGCTATATAATGCCTTTTGGGTTTATCGTTCTCCGCGTTATCTGTGCAGCATTTCTTTTTTGGGGGTTTAGCTTTGTTGTTCCAAGCAAAAAAATTGACCGTAAAGATTTTCCAAAACTCATTGCTGCCGCCTTTTTTGGTGTTGCCCTAAATATGCTTGCATTTTTTAAAGGACTACAATATACCACGCCTATAAATGGCTCTGTAATTATGATTACAGTACCAATTATTGTGCTTATTTTGTCTGCAGTAATACTTAAAGAGCAAGTTACAAAACTCAAAGTCATAGGCGTTGGACTTGGCCTTTCAGGTGCTCTGGTTCTGAGTTTATATGGTCAATCTTCTGTAAATGGAGAAAATATTTTGTTGGGGAATTTTTTGGTATTTGTCAATGCTGCATCATACAGTTACTACTTAATTTTGATCAAAAAATTAACTTCAAAATACCACCCCTATGATTTTATAAAATGGTTATTCTTGTTTGGAACCATTATGGTATTACCGTTTGGATATGCAGAGCTTAGCGCCGTAAATTGGCATGACTTTCCGTCCTACATTTGGTTTTCAATTGCCTTTGTAATTGTGTTTGCAACCTTTGGAACATACCTTCTAAATCCTTTGGCGTTGAAAAACTTAAAAGCCACAACAGTCAGTACGTTCTTATATTTACAGCCTATTTTTGCAGGGCTTTTTGCCATCGCTATGGGTAGCGACCAATTAGACCTCGTGAAAGGCCTAGCAGCACTATTAATTTTTATTGGTGTATATTTAGTCACCAAAAAACAACCTTTTTGATAACTACAGTTCATTCATCAATAAAGCATTTGGACGAGGAGTTTTTAGAACTTATCAATCCAAACAAAAGTGCGTATTTTTCTAGAAATCTCCTCAATAGCTTTGAAGCCTCCAACGCACAAGTAGATATGCGTTATGTATGTATTTCAAACAACAATATCCCTCAAGCACTGGCATTGGTACAAATCATAGAATTGAGTGTTGATGTCATTCTAAAAAATATTAAGGTATCTCCCTTTTTTCGTAAAATTTTAAATGCATTTTTTTGTAATGATTATATCAAAATTATGTTTTGTGGTAATGTATTCTTAAGCGGAGAACATGGCATTAGCTTTTCTAATAATTGTCACAGAAAAAATACTGTTTTGCAAATTGGGAAAGCACTAGACAACATTGCAAAAACCACCCGACCATTGCATGCTATTTTTATCAAGGATTTTGAATCCTCTGCATTAGAGTATAGTTCAGCTTTTGAGCATTTTGGATTTACCAATATCAAAGTAGAACCTAATATGCTTATTACTTTAAAACCAGAATGGAAGATTTTTGAGGATTATAAAGCAGCATTAAAATCAAAATATAGAATTAAAGCCAATAAAGCAGACTCAAAAAGCAAGGCGCTAGAGCTTAAGGTTTTTTCTAAGAATGATATTGAAACATATAAAGATGAGCTGCAAAACCTTTATCAAAATACTATTGATAATGCCAACTTTAATGCACAGGTATTAGATTTGAATACCTATGTCAAACTCAAAGAATCATACAAAGACAATTTTATTGTTTGGAGTTATTTTTTAGATGATAAAATTGTTGGATTTTTATCCGCTTTAAAAAATAAAAACCACCTTGATGCACACTTCATAGGGCTTAATTATAACCTAAATAAAACCTATGGTATTTATCCAAGAATTCTAAATGATTATATTCGGTTAGGTTTAGAAAAAAAGGTGGAAATCATCAACTTAGGACGCACCGCTTCAGAAATAAAATCTACTGTTGGAGCAAAGCCTATTGCACTAAGCTGTTACATAAAGCACAAAAATAAATTCATCAATATTTTAATAAAACCTTTTTTTAAAAAAATACAAATCAAAAACTTCAAACAACACAGCCCATTTAAATAGTGTTGGCTTTTCTGTATCTTTGAGCCATAAATTTAATAAAAAGGCATGATACACTCCATGACTGGATATGGAAAGTCCGAATTAGAATTAGCAACAAAAACCGTTCGTTTAGAATTAAGATCCTTAAATAGTAAATCCCTGGATCTAAATATGCGTATGCCAACTATGTATAGAGCAAAAGAACTTGAATTACGTAAAATTATTGGTGCAAAACTAGGTCGTGGAAAAATAGACTTTTCACTTTATGTTGAATTTAATAAAGGAGAAGCCCCTGCAAAAATCAATACCGAAGTTGTAAAAGGGTATATGCAACAGCTCGAAAATATATCTTCTGCAGACGAGGTTGAATTGCTAAAAATGGCCGTTTGCATGCCAGATGCTGTAAGTACAGAGCGCGAAGACATAGACCCCAAAGAATGGAAAATAATATCAGATGAAGTTTTGGTGGTATTAAACAAAATTCAAAACTACCGAAAAGACGAAGGAGCAGTCCTTGAAAAAGATTTTTCAAAACGAATTTCAAAAATTGTTGAACTCCTTGAGGATGTGATAAAAATAGATCCTGAGCGTATTGAACATGTTCGAGAACGCCTTAATAAAGGCGTTGCTGACTTGAAAGAAAAAGTAGATGAAAATCGCTTTGAACAAGAGTTGATTTATTACATTGAAAAACTAGATATCACTGAAGAAAAAATTCGGCTAAAAAACCATTTAGAGTATTTTTTAAAAAACTTAAATTTAGATGAGTCGAACGGTAAAAAACTTGGTTTTATCAGTCAAGAAATTGGACGGGAAATTAACACGATTGGTTCCAAAGCAAATTATGCACCCATGCAAAAACTCGTTGTGCAAATGAAAGACGAGCTCGAAAAAATAAAAGAACAATTACTCAACGTGCTATAAACTATGTTTAACGGAAAGCTCATTGTATTCTCTGCACCCTCAGGCTCTGGAAAAACAACCATTGTAAAACACCTTTTAAAACAACAAGAGTTAAATCTTGCGTTTTCTATTTCAGCAACATCTAGACAAAAAAGGGGGGATGAAATTGATGGAAAAGATTACTATTTTTTATCGACAGAAAAGTTTAAAAAACACATCAAGGAAGGTGATTTTTTGGAGTGGGAAGAAGTTTATAGAGATAATTTTTATGGAACTTTAAAAGCTGAAGTGGAACGCATTTGGGCCATGGGTAAGCATGTTGTTTTTGATATTGATGTTTCTGGAGGATTGCGTATAAAAAAGAAGTTCCCAAAAAAAACATTGGCTGTTTTTGTAAAACCTCCAAGTATTGACGAGCTAAAAATTCGATTGAAAAAACGAAAAACAGAATCTGAAGACAAAATAAACATGAGAATATCAAAGGCTTCAGCAGAACTTGCAACTGCGCCTCTTTTCGATTGTATTGTTGAGAATGAGATTCTGGAAAAAGCAAAAAATAAAGCGCATAAAATTGTTTTAAATTTTATTAAATCATAAAATACTGAATTCAAAAAAATGAAGGTAGGTCTCTATTTTGGTACTTTCAACCCCATTCATGTGGGGCATCTTATTATTGCCAATCATTTTGCAGAACATTCCGATTTAGATCAAGTGTGGTGTGTGGTTACACCAAAAAGTCCGATGAAAATAAAACAAAGCATCTTAGATAACAACCAGCGGTTAGAGATGGTATACCTTGCCACTAAAGAGTATCCAAGAATCAAGCCTAGTGCTATTGAATTTCAACTCAAACAACCCAATTATACCATACATACTCTTGCATATTTAGAAGAAAAATATCCCAAACATGAATTTGCGCTTATTATGGGTGAAGATAACTTAGTCTCTTTACCAAAATGGAAAAATGCTGAAGTAATTTTGGAACGCTACCCAATTTATGTTTACCCTAGAAAGCTCCATTCTGATACAATAAAACACACCATAAAAGGTGAAATAAATAAAATTGATGCCCCTGTAATTGAAATTTCATCTTCATCTATAAGAAAAGCAATAAAAGACGGAAAAAATATCCGCCCCTTACTGCCCGAAGCCGTATGGGTATATTTAGATGAAATGAATTTTTATAAATAAACTATGGTAAAAATTGGACCAATAGAATTGCCTGAATTTCCATTGTTGCTTGCCCCAATGGAAGACGTAAGCGACCCTCCTTTTCGTGCACTTTGTAAAGAACAGGGTGCAGATGTCGTTTATACAGAATTCATTTCTAGTGAAGGACTTATTCGTGATGCTGCAAAAAGCACCATGAAACTCGACATTTATGAGAAAGAGCGCCCTGTTGGTATTCAAATTTTTGGTGCAAACTTAGACAGTATGCTTAGAGCAGTGGAGATTGTTGAAAAATCAAATCCAGATATCATTGATATTAATTTTGGTTGTCCTGTAAAAAAGGTCGTAAGTAAAGGAGCAGGAGCAGGCATTTTAAAAGACATTTGTCTAATGGAAAAGCTTACTGCAGAAATGGTCAAACGTACCCATTTGCCTGTTACAGTCAAAACACGTTTGGGCTGGGATCATGATTCTATTCGGATTGTAGAGGTTGCCGAAAGACTTCAGGATGTGGGTATTAAAGCACTTTCTATTCATGGTAGAACACGGGCTCAAATGTATAAAGGCAATGCGGATTGGGCACCT
Organism: Flavobacteriaceae bacterium; assembly: GCA_965657165.1. Lineage (GTDB taxonomy): Bacteria > Bacteroidota > Bacteroidia > Flavobacteriales > Flavobacteriaceae > UBA3537. The sequence goes on along the minus strand of CBFHNG010000053.1, from coordinate 1,658 downwards.
ATTGCTGAAGTGAAAAATAATCCTAGAATGCATATCCCAATTTTTGGAAATGGCGATGTCAACTCCCCAGAACGTGCTGTCGAAATGCGTGATACTTATGGATTAGATGGCGCTATGATTGGCCGTGCTAGTATTGGAAACCCATGGTTTTTTAAGCAAGTTAAACACTATTTTGAAACCGGAGAACATCTAGCGCCCATAAGTATGATTGAGCGCGTAGAAGCGGCGAGAAGACACCTCAAAATGGCTATTGATTGGAAAGGTGAAGTATTGGGGGTTTTGGAAACTAGAAGGCATTATACAAACTATTTTAAGGGCATTCCAAACTTTAAACCCTATAGAACCAAAATGGTAACCAGCGACCATAGTATAGATGTTTTTAAGACTTTTGATGAAATAGAATCCGTTTTTGGAACTCATCAATTTGTCTAGCTTGAAAGATTTAGCTTTTTGATACTCCAAGAGGCTATTTTCGAAGCCATCACCCCTAAAACTAGAATAGTTCCAAATGCAATCACAAAGTTCAGTGACTTTAAAACTACAGGATACGCCAATGTGGGTGATATCATCACTAAGTCAAAATACTTTTGAAGAATAATTAGAGTTGCTCCTAAAAAGAGCCCTATAAATCCGCCAAGAACGGTCATCATAATGCCTTGCATAAAAAATATATGTTGCAACTCATTTTTGTCAGCACCAATACTATAAAGCGTTTTTAAATTCTCTTTTTTATGTAAAATCATCATAACAATAGAGCCTATAATATTGAATAATGCGATGATTAAAATGAGGGTAAAAATAAGATAAACAGCAACATGTTCTGTATTCAACATTTTATAAAGAGCATCGTTGAGCTGAACTCTATTTTTAATTATAATTTTTTCCTTAAAAACAGAATTAAGCTCAGTTTTAATTTCATCTAAGTCAGCTTCTGGATGGGTTATAATTTCGAGGGCACTGATTTGATTTGGTTTTACACCCAATAAATATCTTGCATTTTCTATGGAAGTATAGGCCATAGAATTATTCAATGATTCATTGATTTGAAAAATCCCAACATTGACAACTTTCATACTTTTAAAAGCTCCTTTGACCGACATGATTTGTCCAGTTCCTGGTTTTGGTGCATACAATCGGATGGTTTTAGTTAAATCGTATATTCCGAATCCAAGAGTGTTTGTCGCTCCCCAGCCTGCCACAATATGTGGAAAATCTGATTCCATCCATGCGCCATAGCTTAAGATTGAATCTATGGTCTGCTGAGGATAATTAGCATCAACGCCCTTTAAATCTAAAGCCAAATATTTATCCTCACAATTTAATAAAACTTTGTCCTGAACAATTTCTGAAAATGAAGCGATTCCTTCAATTTTATTGATTTTTTCTCGATGCTCAGATGATAGTTTTATGGTTTTTGATTGATATGGAAAGACCTTAAGGTCGGGATCTGTAAATGAAGTAAATTCTAAACTAAATGCTTTTAGGCCATCAAACCCTGAAAGCACAACAAAAAGTGCAGCTGTTCCAAAAGTAATACCCAATCCTGCAACCAAGGTAATATAGTTAATCGCTTTGTTTTTACTTTTTGTAAATAAATACCGCTTAGCAATGTAGAACGAAAAATTCAATTATATTTTTTTTCTTTTTTGAAGCAATTC
>CBFHNG010000052.1:0-11296 GCA_965657165.1 Flavobacteriaceae bacterium | reverse complement strand
ATTCCACTAACGCTAAGCGGTACAGCGGTAAGTGATCTAGACTACACAACAACCTTTGCCTCCCAAGGCCAAGAAACCTTGATGATGTTAATTAATGAAGACAATATCTCATATGATAATTTTTATTATTATGACGAAAAATATATTTTTATTGATGGGTGGACACTTCGTGTTTTTGACCCCATTACAAATTCTGGCATGGATTATTCACTTCCGAATTATTCAAATGACTCTAGATTACATGGGAATTTTATTTATAGTATTAACGACAACAAAATTAATAAGATTGACATATCAGACTTAGAAAATATTACATCGGAGCAGCTAGTAACTACAACATCTCCAATTTCTATACAAGGTGATTTTGATGTTATAGATGGGACAATTTATTACCATACCTACCAAAATATTACTGGAACATGGAGAGTTTACAGAATGAATGAGGGAGAAAGTTCAGTTGAAATTAATGTTGATGAAAATTTTCAAGGATTTTTCAAATTAAACAACATACTTTATGGCATAAGTGGTTCAAATCTTAAACCTTATGTAAATGGCGAGTTTTCCTCAAATACAATATCTTCTAATCAATATATTGGCTCCAATCAGTTCAAAGTTTATGAAGATAAATTGTATTTAAAAAACAGTTCATCAATATATCTAGGAAGTATAACATCTACTAATATTAATTTTGTTGAGCTAGATTATGTTTTAGGGGAAAATCACAATCAAACAAGAAGCTTTGATTTTGAAAATAGTTCAGGGGATTTATTATTATATAACCAGAGTGTTGACGGTGAGTATTCTGTTTACTCCTATCAATTGTCAACAGAGCTAAAAATTGCAGCAGGAGACACCACAGGTACGATTACTTTTACAGCCACTGATGATGAAAGTGATGAAGATGATGAGACGATAATTATAACACCAGGGACTCCAACAAACGGTACATTAAGTGATAGTTCAGATATTGTAGCCACTATAGAAGACAACGACGATGCTGCTGTAGTGACATTTGTATTGTCCTCAGAAACTCTTGCTGAAGATGCAACATCATCAATTACTTTAACAGCAACGGCTACACCAGTATCAGGGGTTGATGTTACGATTCCGTACACCCTTTCTGGGACAGCAACAAATGATGAGGACTACAGCGTCAGTGACCCAGAGATTGTTATCCCTGCAGGTTCAGAGTCTGCTAGTATTACAATAAGTGCAATAAATGATACTGATGTTGAGGTTATTGAGACGATAGTTTTTGAGCTAGGAGCTCTTACCAATGGGACTACAGTTACAACAGACATTACACTAAGCTTAGAAAGTGAAGACGACCCAGAGGTATCTTCAATAGTAGCTGCTCCAACATCATTTGTTGAGGGGACTTCAACTACAGTGACAGCAACAATTAGTACTGCAGCGTCAAGGGATCTTGATATTCCACTAACGCTAAGCGGTACAGCGGTAAGTGATCTAGACTACACAACAACCTTTGCCTCCCAAGGCCAAGAAACTAAAGTTTATGACTCAGGCGGTGAGAATTCTAATGATAATTTTGGAGAATTCAGAGTACTTTCCGATGGTAGATATGGGTTTGTAACCGGGAACAATCTTAGAATATACGATCCAGAGACTGAAGATTTGGAATACATAAATTTAGACAGAGGTTATAATCAAACACAATTTTCAGATACAGAGAATGCTTTTTATGGACAAAACAATCAAAAAATTTGGAAAATAAACATACTAGAAGACAACTCTACTGTAGAGACATTGCACTTAGATTATACTGGCTATAATCTTGAGGGTGGATTTTCTTTACACGGGGACAAGCTTTATTATATTTTAGAGTCGAGCGGACTTCGTTCTGGTTATATAAAAGACGGAGCTAACGACCCGGTTTTAATGTTTGAGTCCAATGAGTGTTGTTATTCACCAATCTTAGTAGGAGACAGATTGATTAATTTCCGCTGGGAAAGATGGAGTGAAGTTGTTAATGGAAATTACCAAGGAGAAAATTATTTGAGTACTGTTGATGGTGAAGCAGTAAGTATAAACTCAATTTCTGTATATCCCTCTACATCAGTAGTTTATAATGACGATTTGTATATAAGTTTAGCTTTGACAGGCCAAGGTCAACGAATTTATAAACTAGATATTGATAACAATGATTTAATTACCGTGGCTTACACCCCAGGGGATGACATTGTCTCAGGCAACAACTTCTCTCATTTTGATTTTGATTCAATGGGTAATTTGTTGGTTTATTTTCAAGATAATTCAAATGGCAATAGGTCAGTTTATTCGTATCAATTTACGCCTTCAATAAAAATTGCAGCAGGAGACACCACAGGTACGATTACTTTTACAGCCACTGATGATGAAAGTGATGAAGATGATGAGACGATAATTATAACACCAGGGACTCCAACAAACGGTACATTAAGTGATAGTTCAGATATTGTAGCCACTATAGAAGACAACGACGATGCTGCTGTAGTGACATTTGTATTGTCCTCAGAAACTCTTGCTGAAGATGCAACATCATCAATTACTTTAACAGCAACGGCTACACCAATATCAGGGGTTGATGTTACGATTCCGTACACCCTTTCTGGGACAGCAACAAATGATGAGGACTACAGCGTTAGTGACCCAGAGATTGTTATCCCTGCAGGTTCAGAGTCTGCCAGTATTACAATAAGTGCAATAAATGATACTGATGTTGAGGTTATTGAGACGATAGTTTTTGAGCTAGGAGCTCTTACCAATGGGACTACAGATACAACAGACATTACACTAAACTTAGAAAGTGAAGATGAGCCAATCTCATCACTAACTGCTACTAACCCTGACATGAACGAAGGCGAATCAACTTCTATTACTCTAGAAATTGACGAACCTACTTCAAGGGATGTAATTGTTCCTCTTCAATTATCAGGTTCTGCAACATTTAATATTGATTACACCACAGCATTTGAAACCCAAGGTGAAGAGACATTCCTAATGAATGTAAATAATAATTACAATAAAATGGTAGTTTTAAGCGATGGGAGAGTAGTCTTTTTAGCTTATTGGCAAGTTTATGTATACGATATAGCAACACAAACTCAACAGGAATATCAATTAGATAATTATGCGGATTATATCAATATTTCAGGGGACACAATATATTTGAAAAGAAACGACAGAATTTCCAAATTCAATATTGATCAGTTTAATTTTTCAGACGACGGAACCAATCAAATAGAAACAATACTAATCGCTGGATCTGATTTATTAGGATCAAATGATTATTTTAGTGGTGATAATATAGTTGCTGAGGGAGACACTGTGCTTTATCAAATTTATGATTGGCCTAATGGGTATAAAATTTATAAAAAACAATCTGATAATGATGCTGAACTAATATATGAAGGGGGTGAATATGCTCAAAATTTACTTTTGTTTAATGGAAGAACATATAGTTTTAATAATTCTGGGGTAAGAGAAATTTATAACAATAGTTATACAAATTATATTAATTATAGTGACATTAATTTTTACCAAATTATTCCTTACAACAACCAGGTTTATGCTTTAATTGAAGATAATTCTGAAAACGAAAGACAAGTTGTAAAACTTGATATTGAAAATGACATTGTAAATTCAATTGGCAGCGAAGGCAGCGTAGAATTAATACCGTACGTCCTTGGTGAAAACCATGATTTTATCTACAGATTTGGATTTGACAATTTCGACAACTTGATATTGCTTAACAGAACATTTGAAAATGATAATTATAATTACGGCTTATTTTCATATCAATTATTTCCGGAGATTTTAATTAGCGCTGGACAAACATCAGGAACATTTACTTTTGAGTCCATTGATGACAATTCGTTTGAGGAAAATGAGACAATTATTGTCACACCAGGTGAAATACAGAATGCTTCATTTACAAATCAAGACCCCTTGACCCTAAGTATTATTGACGATGATAACCCCCCATTAATTACTTTTGAGTTATCGTCAGACTCTATAGTTGAAAATTCTGAATTTAGTGTAAATTTAACAGCTACCGCAGACATTCAATCAGGAGTAGAAATTACTATTCCATTAATAATGTCAGGAACTGCAGATTTAGATGAATATGAGCTAAGTTCGGAGTCAATAGTAATACCACCAAATGCAACTTCTGCTAACATTACCATAAGTACCTTTGGTTTTGATGACAATGAAGTTGAAATTGCAGAGTCTATAATTTTTACTTTCGGGGAAATCTCAAATGCTGTTACAGAAACACCATCAATATCTTTATCATTATTAAGTGAAGATGATCCAACTATTAATGATGTACAAGTTTTACAGACCGAACTAATTGAAGGGGAGTCTACAGAAATCACAGTTACTTTGAGTGCCCCGTCATCAAATGATGCTTATCTTCCAATAGTATTAGGCGGTAGTGCAACAAATGAGATTGATTATACTACTGGATTTGAAGCTGAAGGGGAAGAATCTTTAATAGGGCAAATAACCGACAGCGATTTCAACAAATATGGAATTTTAGAAGACGGAAGACATGTCTTTTTGAACGGCAATCAAATAAGAGTTATGTCTGCCGATGCAACCACAGAAAACCAAGCTGATTTAGGGTCTTCTTATTATTTCATGGAAATTGAAGGAAATAATATCTATTTAAGTAATAATGATAGGATTGCAATTGCTGATATAACAGATATTTCTTCTAGTCAAGTGACCGTTGAAGAAATTGTTTCTTTGGATAACCTTAGCGGCAATGGTTATAGTTTTCATGTTGAAAATGGTAAAATTGTTTATGGTGTTAGTGTTAATTCTTCTGGCACAAGACAGGTATGGCTAATTGAAAGCTTAGATGAAAACCCTATTTTACTTGGATCATCTTTAGAATGTTGTTATAGACCAGTGTTAATTAATGGTAATATTTATAGATTAGAGTCATGGGGTTATAGACAACTTATTGATGGAGATGATGGTATTTACATAAGTTATAATGGGGGCAACATAAATAGAGATAGAAAAACAATTGTTAAAGATAATATTCTTTATGGTTTTTCTAATGACGGTGATATTGTAAAGGTTGACTTGGAGGCAGGTGATGGAACTGTTTCACAGGCGTTTGATATTGATATTTCTGAAGATATAAATAACACAAGGTCTTTTGGTTTTAGTCCAGATGGAAATATCGTTTTAGTTAATGAAGTCTTTGAGAATAATCAAACAACTACTCAATTAAATTCATACCTGCAATCAATACAATTAAAAATTAGTGCTGGAGCAATTTCGGGCTCTATAACTGTTGATACTTTTGATGACGACTCCTATGAGTTTGATGAAACAATTAGTATTGCCTATGGAACTCCAGTCAATGTTAACATTGGTTCAATAGACGTTCCAAACATTACAATATTAGATAATGACACACCACCAACAGTAGCATTTGAGCTTTCAAATGAAACTATTGTAGAAGGTGCCTCTGAATCAGTTACATTAACCGCAACTTTATCTGAAGTCTCGGGTTATGATGTTACTGTACCGTTTACAATGTCAGGGACAGCTGGCGCTGATGAATATGCGGTTTCATCTTTATCAATTTTTATACCTGCCGGTAACGAATCTGGAGCTGTAGAGGTTTCAACCACTGAATTTGACGACGAAGAGGTTGAAATATTAGAGACAATAATATTTAATATTGCTGAAATTACGAATGGGACTTCAGAAATAACAGAGGCTATTTTAAAATTAGAAAGTGATGACGATCCAAACTTAATATCTGTTGTTGCTGAGCCTTTGGAATTTGCTGAGCACGAATCCTCTATAATCACAGCAACAATAGATCAAGCTGCATCTCGAGATGTAATTATACCATTATCATTCTCTGGAACTGCAACAAATGAGATTGATTATACTATTGGATTTGAAGCTGAAGGGGAAGAATCTTTAATAGGGCAACTAACCAACAGCGATTTTATTACTTATGGAATTTTAGAAGACGGAAGGCATGTCTTTTTGAACGGCAATCAAATAAGAGTTATGTCTGCCGATGCAACCACAGAAAGCCAAGCGAATTTAGACTCTTATTATTCATATATGGTTATTGAGGGAAATATAATATACGTTGCTAGCAACGAAAGAATTGCCACAGTTGATATTACGGATATCTCTTCTAGCCAAGCGGTTGTTAATCAGGTTGTTGCTCTAAGTAACGATCAAAGCTTCTCAGTTCACAGTAGTTTTGATGTTGAAAATGGTAAAATTGTTTATGAGGTTTATGTTAATTCATTATCTACTAGACAGATTTGGCTACTTGAAAGTTTAGAAGAAAACCCTATTTTACTTGCATCGTCTTTGAATTGTTGCTTTAGGCCAGTTTTAGTTGACGGGAATGTTTACAGAGTAGATTCATGGCGATATCGACAGTTATTTAGTGATGGAGAACAATCCTCCGATATTTATTACGGTGGAGGTAATATTGATATGAATAGAGATATAGTTGTAAAAGACGGTATTTTGTATGGGTTCGACAGCTCTCAATCTGGTGATGTAATAGTGAGGCTTGATTTACAAGCAGGTGATGGAACTGTTTCACAGGCGTTTGATATTGATATTTCTGAAGATATAAATAACACAAGGTCTTTTGGTTTTAGTCCAGATGGAAATATTGTTTTGGTTAATGGTGTTATTGAAAACAATGAGGTGATTACTCAATTAAATTCATACCTACAATCTACGCTGATTAAAATCTCGGCTGGACAGTTAACCGGTGAAATTTTAATTCAAGGTATTGAAGATGATTTAAACGCACCAGGTGAGGAGACAGATGAGACCATTGAAGTTTCTATAATTTCTTCACAAAACGCAAGTATGGATGAATCCAATACAATTGAGGATTTCACTTTAACAATTCTAAACAACGAAATTGATTTAGTACTCGACGATCTTGCTTTCGATGAATTTTTTCCAGCTTTAACAAATAGCTCAGTAGCTTGGGGTGATTTTGATCGAGATGGTGACCAAGATATGGCTGTTATGGGACAAAGTTTCTTTTTTGGCGTAATAACTAGGGTTTATAAAAACGATAATGGTGTTTTTTCTGAAGCTAATGTTGGAGCTTTTGCTCCTACCTATGAGGGAGATTTAATGTGGGTAGATTACAATAAGGATGGTTACATTGACTTAGTAGTTTCTGGATTAGACCCAAATAACGATCCATCTACAATTATATATGAAAATATTAATGGACAGACATTCACTCCTAGTTTAGATTTGACATTACCTGATCTATTTTCAACTTCAATGGACTCTGGTGATTTGGATAATGATGGTGATATTGACTTTGTAATCAATGGTATTGACACAAATAATGCATGGAAAAAATTCATCTACAAAAGAGATGGTAACCAACTGATTCTTGAAGAGGATTACCAAAATCAGTTTGGCGGGGAAACAGGAATCCCAGATGGTGTTTTTAGAATTGCTGATAATCAATTAGATGGTGACTTGGATATCTTTATTTTAGGCGAAACAGAATCAAGAGTCAAAACTAACACATACATTGATGAAAATAATGAATATTATAACGTGAGTATGAACAGTCTTGAGGGCGCCTCAATGTCAACATTTGGTAACTATATATACTTCATGGGTCAAGATTCTGATGAGTCAATGAGGTTTTACAGAAAATCATTAATTAATGGAGATACTCAAAATATTTCAGAGATAGAAGGATTGAAAAATGGGGATATTGCTATTGGTGATTATAACAATGATGGTTATGAGGATTTAGTAATAACAGGTGAAAATTCTTCTGCATCTGCAGTGACAAAACTTTATGATGGAAAACCTAATAACACTTTTGTTGAAAATACAGAAATTGAACTTGTCGGGTTATTAAATTCAACTGCAAAATGGGTAGATTATGACACAGATGGAGATCTTGACTTATTCCTCAACGGTTCAAATGATTTTGGAGAATTCTCTTTACTTTATAAAACCAATCTTTTAAACAAAACTAACTCACCTTCTGATTTGATTGAAAACTTATCATTTGAAAACTTAGGCAACGGTAAGGTAAGGTTATCTTGGGATGAACCAAATGATGATTTCTCTGATAATTTAGGATATGTTTTAAGACTCGGAACGACTGAATTAGGCTCAGAGCTTTCAAATACTGAGAGTAATCTTGATACAGGACAAAGGTTAATTACAAAGTCCACACAGATAAACTCAAACAGTTTTGAGATTTCCTTAGATCCTGGAAATTATTTTTGGTCAGTTCAGTCAGTTGATAGTGGTTTAAAAGGAAGTGCTTTTTCAGAAGAATCTTCTTTCCAATTAACTTATGAGTGGAAATTATTAAACCAAGGAGGGATAATAGACAGATCAATCAGTTCAGTAGATGACCCAATAGTAAAACTTACTGATATTGATGGGGATAACGACATGGATTTAGTTTATGGGTCACGAGCTTCAGGCTCTGATATTCAAATCTTCAGACTCGGAAAAAGTAATTTCGAGTATTTCGACAATGTTAATGATGCTAGAGGAATTACAGATATTGAATTTTTGGATATTAATAATGATTTAGTTTTAGACATTATAGTTAATACTTGGAATGGTCCCCAAAGTAACTTTTTAAGATTATATAATTCCAACTCGCAAGGTGGATTTAATTCTGTTTTTAGTGCCCCTGGTCTCTATCAAGCAAAGATTGAATTAATAGATATTAATAATGATGGTACTCAGGAAATCGTTCATGCCGGAAGAACATCTGATGCTGCTAATTCACAGCTTAAGATTTTCGTTTATGAACAAGACGGTAGCTCATTAAGTGACCAAGCGAATGATATATCAAACCAACTTGCATCGGGCGTCAGACAAGGAGCTTTTGGATTTGGGGATATTGACCAAGATGAAGATATCGATTTTGGAATTACAGGCCTGAGTAACTTTGGAGCACGAAGTGAAGTCTTTATGAACGAAACCATTTTTACTGAAACGGTAGCTCCAATATATACATTAAATCCAAATATTGACTTTAACGCTGCTTATGAAAGCACATTGGATTTTGTCGATTTTGATGCAGATGGAGACTTAGACATTTTACTAACTGGTCTTGGGCCTGCACCGTTGTTTAAAGTTTTTGCAAATAATGGATTAAGTGGTGATGATCTTGATTTTATTGAAGTTGATAATACAGGCTTATTACCCATACGATCTGCAAATCTTGATTATGGAGATTACAACGCAGATGGATATTTAGATATTTTGTATACCGGGACATTATCTGGAATTGGAGAAGTAACAAAACTAGTTGAGTTTGACCCTGTCTCTAATTCATATGTAGAAAGTGATTTCGATTTATCGGATATTGTTAATGCATCAATAGCATTTGGTGATATTGATGGTGATGATGATCTAGATTTTACAGTAGCTGGTGAAAGTATCTCAGATAATAACTCAGTTATTAAAACGTACTTAAATGTTCGAAACGAATCTGCCGACGTAATATCAGGATCTACTGGATCAAGATTAGTTTCTTCAATGAGTCAAAATAATAACAATTTTGTTGTAAATGAAAGGCCAACAACCCCTGCTGGTCTGACAAATGAATATTTAGGAGTTGACCCAGAAACAGGATATAATAAAGTTAGATTTACATGGAGTCCCTCTTCAGATGACCACACAAATCAATCTGGTTTAAGTTATGCCCTAAAAGTAGGAACAAGTGAAGGTGGAGATGATATTATGAAGGTGAAAGCTCTTAGTAACGGTTACAGATTAATTGCTGGTCGAGGCAACGTAGAACAAAACAACGAATGGCAATTAAATTTACCTACAGGAGATTACTATTGGTCAGTACAAGCTATTGATGCGTCTTTTAGCGGATCTTATTTCTCTGACACAGTATATTTCAATACTACAAGCTTATCAACAATTAGCCAAGATGAAAATTTCTTAAATATTACAGTTTATCCAAACCCCGTTAAAGATGGACTGGTATACATCAAAGCTGATCTTTATGATTCGCTAGATGTTCAACTTTTTGATATTCAAGGAAGATTAGTAATTGATCAGCAAGTAAACAATAATAATATAGACGTTAGTGATTTAAGTGGTGGAGTGTATATGCTTAAAATTAAATCTCAGAATAAATCAAAAACTGTAAAACTAATTATACAATAATGATTTATAAAATCTAAATGTTTAAAAACCGTTACAATGTTAAAGTGTAGCGGTTTTTTTATTTTTAATATTATATTGTAAAAAAAGCAAATCGTTTAAAAAGATATTTTAAGAAACCATAGGCATATCTTCTTCTTTCAGTTCTGCTATTTCTAAACCTCTTAAATAGGTTAGACTTAAATTTCTTATATTTATTTGAAAATAAATTCAATGATAAAAACAATATTTGAAATTTCCAAAATGGACTGCCCATCGGAAGAAAATCTAATCCGTATGAAGTTGGAAGATGTGTCAGGTATTGAAAATTTAGAATTTGATATTGCAAACCGAAAATTGACTGTTTTTCACTATGATATAATTGACCAAATTGAAAAGTCCATTATTGAATTAAATTTAGGCGGTATTAAAATATCTTCCGAACAAACACAACAAATCGAGTTCAATAAAGACACAAACCAAAAGAAACTACTTTGGTCAGTATTTGTTATAAATTTTGCATTTTTCATAATCGAAATGACAACGGGTATTATATCTAAGTCCATTGGTCTTGTTGCCGATAGTTTAGATATGCTTGCTGACAGTTTTGTTTATGGTATTAGTCTTTTTGCAGTAGGAAAAACCACAATTAAGAAAAAATATATAGCAAAACTCGCGGGATATTTTCAAATAATATTAGCAATTTTCGGATTTATAGAAGTATTGAGAAGATTTATAGGATATGAGAGGCTTCCTGACTATTCGACAATGATTATCGTTTCGATTTTTGCACTTATTGCTAACGGATTTTGCCTTTATATTTTACAAAAGTCAAAAAGCAAAGAAGAGGCGCATATGAAAGCGAGTATGATTTTCACTTCCAATGATGTAATAATTAACTTAGGAGTGATAATAGCTGCGATTTTAGTGAGTTTATTAAATTCAAATAAACCCGACTTAGTTGTTGGAACAATTGTATTTATTTTGGTTATTAAAGGAGCATTTAGAATATTAAAATTAAGCAGATAACCACTAATATTAGATTGTAAATATTTCATTCCTTTTAAGTTAAATTATTTTATTTGTTTAAAGTATGAAAAAAATTAAATTCTTATTATCAGCA
>CBFHNG010000051.1:0-11468 GCA_965657165.1 Flavobacteriaceae bacterium | reverse complement strand
TTTTTGGATATCTTGATTTTTAATTTTTGTGAGACCAAAATTTGCAATCAGCTTATTTTCCCAAGTCCAATCATTTTTTTGATAATTAAAATCATAATTAAGACCAAGTGTTCCAGAAACATTACTAATTCCACCAGCAATCCAATTATCAAATGATGATTGATTAACAAGAAATGTTATGACTCCTTTTTTGACCCAATGCGGTTTGGGATCTTCTGTGTTTTGTGAGAAACTTAAACTGAAAGTAAGGCTTAATACAATAAGCAAAGTTTTTTTCATAGGTTTTGATTTAGGGTTAATAAATTAATGCAAAGGTATGTTTTCTAAAATAAAAAACCACAATTTTTAAGGATTGTGGCTTATTTCTTTTTATAAAGTGGGACAGAGGAGCATGCTTCGCCATACATTATAGATCTTGCCACCGATTGAAGTTTTTCGATAATTAGTAAATATGCATTTTGAGGTACGGGTTTGTTGGAACATCCTTTAACAATAACAGGTTTGTCTTTGCAATAAGACAAGTCTAAACCGTCTATAATGGAAGTATACAATACCGTTTCTAGAGTTTCTAAAGATCCTACAATTACTGTTTTCGAAACATTATGCAAGTGCGTTTGAATAAGCATAAATGCCCATGCAGGAACAATGGCTTCGGAGCTGCAATGCAATGCCACATGATGATCTTTAAATTGTTGCCAGTCAAAATTTAAAAGGGTATTTCGAAATTCTTTTTCCTTTAAAATAAGCCCTTCATAAAGCCAATCCTTAATGTCTAAAAGAGTTCGTGTGCCTGTAGGGTAGAAGTCTTCCAAGTCTATTGTTATAAGACTGCTTTTTGCTACACGATTAACGATTCCCCCCATTTATTATAGCATTCCGAGTTCGAGTTTTGCTTCTTCACTCATTAAATCCTGAGACCATGGCGGGTCAAAAGTAATCTCAACTTCGGCGTCTTTTACCTCGTCCAAAGATTTTACTTTTTCTTCAACTTCAAGTGGAAGTGTTTCTGCCACTGGGCAATTGGGTGTGGTGAGTGTCATCAAAATTTTTACTTCATAATCTTCATTGACAAACACGTCATAGATCAGTCCTAGCTCATAAATATCAACTGGAATTTCGGGATCAAAAATTGTTTTTAGAACTCTAACAATCTTTTCGCCCAATGCATTTACATCTATATTAGATTCACTCATAATTATTGCTGTGTTTGATATGCCAGAGCATACATTTTTATTTGTTTAATCATACTTACCAATCCATTTGCTCTTGTAGGGGATAGGTGTTCCTTGAGGCCAATAGCATCAATAAAATCGGTATTGGCAGATAAAATTTCTTGTGGTCTTTGATTGGAAAACACACGAACTAAAATAGCAACAATACCTTTTGTAATGATGGCATCACTATCGGCCGAAAAAATAACTTTATCATTTTTAAATTCCGAATGAAGCCATACTTTACTTTGACATCCTTTGATAATATTTTCATCAGTTTTGTATTTGGTGTCAATCAATGGGAGTGATTTTCCTAATTCAATCATATACTCATAGCGCTCCATCCAATCATCAAACATGGAAAACTCATCTATCAGCTCATTTTGTATGGTTTCTATTTTCATACTACAAAAATATGACTATAAATCTTTTTCTAAGCTTAAATATAATAAATGATTAACAAGTGGTTTGATTTCTTCTGGGGGATTTTCATGGTCAAAACCTCTTGATCTAAACGTTGTTTTATTGATTTTCAATTCCAATTCTGCATGTTGTACTTTATCAGAATGACGTAGTCCTGATGGCGCCTCTAAGTTCACAAATTCATCTAAATCAATTTTTGTGAGCAGATCAAGACATTTTGCCCAATCCATTGGCGTAATTTCTTTTTCAGTAAATTCCTTTTTTTGATAATCTAGGTATGTAAGAATCTTGCCTTCTTTTATATGATGTTCTTTATAAAACCCACGTGTGTAATGTTTATAAATAAAAACAGCTTTTTTACTTTCCGATATTTTTCCAGAGTTCTTTACTCTATTGGATGCACATTGTGTGTTTACAAAAGCGAAACAAATAAGAGTAAACAAAAATTTCATAAGCTAATTTTTAAAAATTATCCGAGCATCATTTTGGCTTTTTTCAGAGCTTCAACCAAACGGTCTATTTCTTCTTTGGTGTTATAAAAAGCGAAAGATGCTCGTGCAGTTCCCGAAATTCCATAAAAATCCATAATAGGTTGTGCACAGTGTTGTCCTGTTCTTATGGCAATTCCCAATTTATCAATAATTGTACCTATGTCATAGGCATGAATATTTTCTATATTGAATGAAATTACAGATGTTTTCTGTTTTGAACTTCCATAAATTTTTAAACCTTCTATTTCCAATAATTGTTTAGTAGCATACTCTAATAGCTCATTTTCATAAGCAGCAATAGTCTCAAATCCGATAGTGTTCATGTAATTGATAGCTGCCCCAAAAGCAATACCACCACAAATATTTGGAGTCCCAGCTTCAAATTTATGAGGAAGATCGGCATAGGTGGTTTTTTCAAAAGTCACTTCTGAAATCATTTCTCCACCTCCTTGATATGGGGGTAATTTTTTTAACCATTGTTCTTTGGCATAAATCATTCCAACACCTGTTGGACCACACATTTTGTGTGCAGAGGTCACATAAAAATCGACATCCAATTCTTGTACATCTGGCTTAATGTGTGGGCAGGCTTGTGCGCCATCGATTAGAACAGCTGCACCTACATTGTGGGATTTTTCAATGATTGTTTTTATGGGGTTGATTGTGCCTAATGCATTTGAAATATGATTTACAAATACCAATTTTGGATTCAATTTTAGTAATGCTTCAAATTGATTCATATCCAATTCCCCTTCATTGGTCATTGGAATAACCTTTAAGATTGCCTCTGTTTTTTCGCAAAGCATTTGCCAAGGAACAATATTACTATGATGCTCTAAAGCAGAAACTAAAATAACATCATCTTTTTTTAGAATAGCGCCAAAACCATGTGCTACTAAATTGATGCTATGAGTGGTTCCAGAAGTGAAAATAATTTCGTGAGAAAATTTTGCATTAAAATGTTCTTGAATCGTTTGACGTGCTTCCTCATAACGATCTGTTGCCTCTTGGCTCAACTGATGAACACCTCTGTGAATATTAGCATTATAATTACTATAGTAATCTGCAATAACATCAATAACCTGGCATGGCGTTTGAGACGTTGCCGCATTATCAAAATACACCAAAGGTTTACCATTTACTTTGCGGTTGAGAATAGGAAAATCATTCCTAATTTTATGAACATCAAATATAGTATCTGGAGTCGTATTTTTCATTATAAATCAAATCCAATATTTACTCCCAATTTGTTGGCAATCAGCTTATTAATTCGTTTTTTAAGTTGTGGAATTTTTACACTTTCGAGAACATTATTAGCAAATGCATACATCAACAATGCTCGAGCTTCTTTTTCTGGAATACCTCTTGCGCGTAAATAAAACATTGCGCTCTCGTCCAATTGTCCAATAGTACATCCATGAGAACATTTTACATCGTCAGCAAAAATTTCGAGCTGAGGTTTTGTATTGATGGTTGCTTTATCATTAACCAATAAATTATTATTGGCTTGAAAAGCATTTGTTTTTTGTGCTTCTTTTTCTACAACAACTTTACCATTAAAAACACCTACTGCACTATCCCCAAAAATCCCTTTGTAGTCTTGATGACTTTCGCAATTTGGCTCAATATGATGAACAAGTGTGTTGTGATCTACATGCTGTTTGTTTCCAACTATAGTGATTCCCTTTAGCGTTGAATTAATATGTTCTCCGTTTTGGTAAAAGCTAAGATTGTTTCTCGTGAGTTTTCCTCCAAAACTAAAGGTATGAACAGAAACACCACTCTCTTGATGTTGATCAATAAAGGTATTATCAATCAAAGATGCTTTTGCTTTGTCATTTTGTACTTTATAATAGTCAACGATAGCACGTTTTGCCGCAAAAATTTCGGTAACACTATTGGTTAGTGTTGGATGTTCTGTTAAACTTTGATGACGTTCTATAATCTGAACTTGAGCATTTTCGTCAACAACGATTAAATTTCTGGGTTGAAGCAATAATGAGGGTTCTTTTCCTGTTGAAAAATGAATGATTTGTATGGGTCTTTCAGCAAGTTTATTCTTTTTAATATGAATATACGCCCCATCAGAACAAAATGCTGTATTGAGTGCATTCAGCCCATTTTTTGAAACAATTTTATTAAAATAATTTTCAAGCATTGGCTGATATTTAGATTTGCTCATTACTGCAGACATTAAACAAACATCAATTCCTTCGTGAGTTGTTTTTGATAAATGTGAGGCATACTTTCCATCAATAAAAATAATTTTATAACTATCGATATCATGGATAAAATATTGCTGAATGTCTTTGTATTCAATAGTCTTTTCAGCTTTTGGAAAAATACTGTAATCTTCTTTTAAGATTTTATTCAGTGAGGTGTATTTCCAAGCTTCATTTTTTTTACTCGGGAATCCTTCATTTTCAAAAATTTTAATCGCCTCCCCCCGCAATTCGTTGATATAGGAATTGTCTATTGAATTCTGATTTTCAAAAGCAATAAATGACGACAAAAGTTTTTCTTTTAATTCCATAAATTACATTTTAGGCATTTTGATTGGCCTCTTGTTTGATCCAATCATATCCTTTTTCCTCTAATTCAAAGGCCAATTCTTTCCCTCCAGATTTTACAATTTTCCCGTTATAAAGAACGTGTACATAATCTGGAACAATGTAGTCTAATAGTCTCTGGTAATGTGTAATGACTAGAGTGGCATTGTCTTTAGTTTTTAGTTTGTTGACACCGTTTGCAACAATTCTTAATGCATCAATATCCAATCCTGAGTCGGTTTCGTCCAAAATGGCAAGTTTTGGTTCAAGCATTGCCATTTGAAAGATTTCATTTCGTTTTTTTTCACCTCCTGAAAAACCTTCGTTTAAAGACCTAGAAAGGAATTTTCTATCAATTTCTAAAAGTTCAGATTTTTCGCGAATACGCTTTAGCATTTCGCTGGCAGGCATATCATCCAATCCTTTTGCCTTACGTGTTTCGTTCAACGCAGTTTTGATGAAATTTGTAACCGTTACACCTGGAATTTCTACAGGGTATTGAAATGATAAAAAGACGCCTTTGTGTGCGCGTTCTTCTACACTCAATTCACTAATATCTTCCCCTTCAAAAAGAATAGAACCTTTTTCAATTTCATAGTCTTCTTTTCCTGCAACGACTGATGCAAGTGTACTTTTGCCAGAACCATTTGGCCCCATTATGGCATGGACTTCACCTGGTTTTATGTCCAAGTTGATTCCTTTTAAAATAGATTTTTCATCTATGTGAGCGTGGATGTTATTTATTTTTAACATAATTATTCTGATCCTAGAATTAAGGTGTTTTTTGATTGTTTTTTGGGTGTAACTGATATAATTTCTTTGATATCAAATTTCTTCTCCCACTTTATTTTTTCATCTTTTTCTGTAGAAATGCTTCCTTTGAGTTCTACATAAATTATTTCTGAGGTCTTTGCGTTAAGTGCTTTTGCTTTTTCATTAAGTTCTAGTGTTTTTTCATTCATATAAACACCATAAATTTCGTCTTTGGTTTGCAATACTGCAGCATCCTCAAAAAAAATATAACTACCTTTTATCGTTGATAACTGTTCGGAATTGTTTTTACATCCAAAACTGAATATCAACACTGTTAAAAAAACTAATCTCTTCATTATCTAACCTTTACCCAACAGAGCCTTCTAGACTTATTTCTAATAATTTTTGTGCCTCGACTGCAAATTCCATTGGAAGTTTATTTAAAACATCTTTACTAAATCCATTGACAATAAGTGCAATGGCTTTTTCGGTATCAATTCCTCTTTGGTTACAATAGAAAATCTGATCCTCACCAATTTTACTTGTGGTAGCTTCATGTTCAATTTGGGCAGTCTTATTTTTGGCTTCAATGTATGGAAATGTGTGTGCTCCGCATTCATTTCCCATCAACAAACTATCACATTGCGAAAAGTTTCGAGCATTTTTTGCGCGAGAACTGATTTGAACCAATCCTCTGTAACTGTTTTGAGATTTTCCAGCTGAAATACCTTTACTAATTATGGTTGATTTTGTGTTTTTCCCCAAATGAATCATTTTGGTTCCTGTATCGGCTTGCTGATAGTTGTTGGTTACAGCAATAGAATAAAATTCTCCAACAGAGTTGTCACCTTTTAATACACAAGAAGGATATTTCCATGTTACGGCACTTCCTGTTTCAACTTGTGTCCAAGAAATTTTTGCATTTTTTTCGCAAAGCCCTCTTTTGGTTACAAAATTATAAACACCACCTTTACCTTCAGCATTACCGGGGTACCAGTTTTGAACCGTAGAATATTTAATTTCTGCATCCTCTAAAGCAATAAGTTCTACTACTGCAGCATGAAGCTGATTTTCGTCTCTACTTGGTGCAGTACAACCCTCTAGATAACTTACATAACTGCCTTCGTCGGCCACAACCAATGTGCGTTCAAATTGGCCTGTTCCTGCTTGATTGATTCTAAAGTATGTTGATAATTCCATGGGACAACGCACCCCTTTTGGGATATAACAAAAACTTCCATCGCTAAAAACGGCACTGTTTAGTGCTGCATAGTAGTTATCAGTTTTTGGAACGACTGTTCCAATGTATTTTTTAACCAGATCAGGGTGTTTTTCAATGGCCTCTGACATGCTCATGAAGATGATACCTTTTTCAGATAATGTTTTTTTGAAAGTTGTTGCAACAGAAACAGAGTCAACAACAACATCCATAGCAACTCCTGCCAATTTTTTTTGTTCATCTAAAGAGATTCCTAGCTTTTCAAATGTGGCCAAAAGTTCTGGATCAACATCATCAATACTCTCATATTTTGGCTTGCTGTTGGGCGCAGAGTAATATGAAATTGCTTGAAAATCAGGTTTTTCATATGAAACATTGGCCCAGTCGGGCTCTTTCATGTCTTTCCATATTTTAAAGGCCTCCAAACGCCACTCGGTCATCCATTCTGGTTCATTTTTTTTCTTTGAAATGGCACGTACTATAGATTCATCAAGACCAACAGGAAATGTATCAGATTCTATATCTGTATAAAAACCATATTCGTATTGCTTGGTTTTTAGTTCTTCTCTTAAATCGTCTTCAGTATATTTATTCATACGAGTTTAGTTCGTTTTTTATAAAGAGAATGATTCTCCACAACCGCATGTGCGGTTGGCATTTGGGTTATTAAAAACAAAGCCGCTTCCGTTGAGGCCACCAGAATAGTCCAAAGTTGTTCCTATGAGATAGAGAAAACTTTTGCTATCAACGATAATTTTAACACCGTTATCTTCGAAAACTTTATCACTTTCAATTTGCTCATGATCAAACTTAAGATCATAAGACAGTCCAGAGCATCCACCACTTTTTACACCAACACGGACAAAATCTTTTTGAGGGTCAAAACCGTCTTCAAGCATCAATGATTGTACTTTATTTTTTGCTATTTCGCTTACCTTTATCATTACTTCTTATATAGATACTTTCTAAATAAGTAGCAAATATACAACATAACACCTATACAATGCTACTTCCTAACATTATATTAGCATATGTGTATATAGGTTTTTATTATGGGTGAGCGTATTGAGGATTGGTGATAAATTCAAAGTCAGAGAGCGAAAGT
Organism: Flavobacteriaceae bacterium; assembly: GCA_965657165.1. Lineage (GTDB taxonomy): Bacteria > Bacteroidota > Bacteroidia > Flavobacteriales > Flavobacteriaceae > UBA3537. Next base: position 3,717 of record CBFHNG010000051.1, on the reverse strand, counting down.
AAAAATTGTTTTAAATTTTCCTTATCTGTTGCACTAAGTTGAACTCCGCCTTGTTCTACTTTTTTCATCAAAGGATCAATGGTTGGAGAGTCTTGAAGTCCTTCGCTGTAGTGATTAATCACCTCTTCGAGAGTTTCAAATCGGCCATCGTGCATGAAGGGGGCAGTAAATGCGAGGTTTCTTAGAGATGGCGTTCTGAATTTTCCATTATCATTTGGGTCGCCAGACGCAATAGCTAAACCTAAATCGGATGAGTTGGCGTCTAAGCCATTATTATGAAATTTATTATCGGTCCAAAGTGGATTATTTTCGCTTCCATGGCAATGAAAACAATCTCCACGATTTTCATCCATAAATATATTAAACCCTTCAAGTTCTTGAGGAGTTAGCGTGGCTTCTCCCAATAGATATCTATCAAATTTAGAATTTGCAGAAATAATGGTACGCTCAAATTGTGCAATTGCTTTGCTGACCATTACAGAGTCTATAGCAGAAGTTCCAAATGCTTGTTCAAACAGGGTTGGGTAATTTGGATCTTGTTGCAAGCGTTGCACCACATTATCCAATGTATTATGCATTTCAATGGGGTTTGTAATAGGATCAAAAACTTGGCGTTCCAAACTTAATTCTCTTCCATCCCAGAAAAATTTATCATCGTAATTCCATGCCAAATTGAAAAGTGGCATGCTGTTTCGTGAGCCCTCAATGTTATCTATACCAATACTAAACTGTAAATTATTTGTGAATGCCTTTTGTGGTGCATGACAAGTAGCACATGATTGTGTGTTATCAGCTGATAATTTTTTATCAAAAAATAGTTTTTTTCCAAGTGCAATTCCTTCTTCAGTAAGAGGGTTGTTTGTTGGATTTACAGGGGGCAAAATACGACCTTGGAATACCTCCGGAATATCTAGATTAACAGCTTTTGGAACATAGCCATTTGTGGTGCTTGGCTCATCTTTTGAACAAGCAAAACAAGTGATTAAAACAATTAAACAATATTTTATAATTTTATTCAATAGAGACTAAATTAAAAACATTTTGACCATTTTGATACATTAGAATTTGAGCTGTACTATTGGGCATCAACATTTGATTGTATTGATTTAAATCCCAAGTGTTTGGTTGTTTAAACCATTGAGCGATATCCATTGCAATGGTAATTTCAGTAGTACTAGTCAGCGTTATTTCTCCTAAGCTAACTTCAAAAAAGGTGTCTTGTGGGAAGGTAGGATTTGGACCAGGGTTATCAACCGCTCGAATTGCATGATAATTATAACCCGATTCTACATTTGAACTGTTTATATATTTACCGTCCATTTGCAAGTAATGGTAACCGCCACCAAGCATAACAGGGACATTCCATGTTGCAGAATTTAAATCTGCATAAGTACCATCTGTATTGTCTTCATTTGTAAATCCAAAAACAAAGGAAATATCAGAATAACTACCCACAGCTACAGTTTGATTTGTAGAAAAATTTAATGAGTTAGCATCCTCTAAATCGACTAAATTATATTCATCAATTGTGATGACTTCACCTGTGTTTTTAGTTAATTTTATTTTTGAAATTAAATAGCGTAAGCGCTCTATACTAAGTTCATTTCCATATGCATTTGTAAACTGAATACTGTTAAAATCAGAATTTGAAACCTCCGTTTCTTCCCATTTGTGTGTGAATTTAAAATTCACAGCCGTAACTGGACTAATGTTATCATCATTGTCTTTTTCACAAGCCACAAATACAAGTGTAAATGCTAAAATTATTAGGTTAAATTTCATTATTTTGCTTTTATAATTAATACGTCTGAAAACCCTTTATTTTCAGAAATGTCAATATCCGAACTATTGGTATTACCAACCCCAACAATGCTTCCATTATTGAGTTCTGTTATACCCATCAACAAATCTACATCGTTCCCACCAATAGTTTTTTGCCACATTACATTTCCTTGAGCATTGATTTTAAAAATCCATGCATCATTTTGCCCATTATTTTTAGTCAAATTTCCATCAGAACTTCTGGAATTTCCAGCAACTAGAAATTCATTATTTTGAGTTTTATAAATGGCTTTTACACCATCAAAACTACTACCTCCAAAGGTTTTTTCCCATAGTAAATCGCCATCAGAATTTATTTTTATAATCCAAACATCTGCTGCGCCATTATTTGTAGAAAGGTCAATGTCATTGCTTCTTGAATCGCCAGCAATAAAGAAGTTGCCATCTGCTGTAGTAGTAATAGCTCTTGCTTCATCAATTTCGCTACCACCAAATGACTTTTCCCAAAGTAATGTGCCAGTATTATTTAGTTTTACCACCCAAAAATCATAGGTCCCTTTGTTGTTATTAATATCGACATCATCACTATCAGAAGAGCCCATAATTAGGAAATTTCCGTCTTGTGTTTGTACAGAATCATAGGCTGTATCTGTAAATGTTCCTCCAAAATATCGGCTCCATTGTAGGTCGCCCATTGCATCTATTTTGATCACCCAATAATCTCCACCAGCATGACGTTCCATAGTCATTCTATTATTACCAGCACCATCTGATGCTGAAACATCAAGCACACCCGATAATAAAAATCCATTATCTTGGGTTTGAATTATAGAAAAAGCACTATCTGCACCTACATAACCAAATGATTTTTCCCAAATAATTATTCCTGATGCGTCTAGTTTCGCTACCCAAAAATCATTGCTTCCAGAGTTGTTTGAGACATCACCATCATTACTTTTACTACTTCCTAAAATGGCATAACCACCATCATTTGTTGTTATTAAATCTTCTCCACGATCATCGTCCGAACCTCCATAAACTTTTTGCCATTGCTCCTGCCCAGAAGCATCAAATTTTAATAACCAATAATCAAAAGATGTGTCAGTTTTGTTCAAAATATCACCATCCATACTTTGAGTGTGACCCAAAATAGCATAGCCGCCATCTGGTGTATTAACAACAGATTGTGCGCTTTCGTTTTTGGTGCCACCAATAGTTAAAACTTCTTCAACTTCAACTGATTGATTTTCAGTCGGTTGAATATTTTCGGAGGAGTCACAACCAAGATTAATACTTAGAGTGAAAACAAAACAACTGAATTTTATGTTTTGTATGGCAGTCATAGTTTTGAGTCTTATTCACTTTTTTTAACAATAAATAGTCCTTTTTCAATATCGCTGATGACTATATTTTTGCTTGCAAAATAGGGGTAAACATTCCATACACCATTAAACGCCGCATTATCATTACTTGGATAAGTGTCAAAAAAGCCAACTTCATTCATGTTTTGATTCCCTATATTACTGATATCAATTTCTCGCATTCCCGCTCTATAGCTTGCCAAGAAATAACTGTCGCCAACAGTATAACCATTATGGTCTATAGAGGTGTTTTGAGCAATATATTCAAAACTAAGGGTAGGATTGTCTAAATCGCTAAAATCAAAAATAATGGTGCGTGTATTGGTGCCGATACTCTGCTCATCAAGTTCATCACCAACAATAAAATAGCGTAAGTCTTCAGTAAACCAGCCTTGATGCGTGTATTCAATGTTACTATATCCAATAGTAGAAATTGTCACAGGATTTGTTTTGTCTGTAACGTCTGCAATAACAACTTCATCTTCATTACTTCCGACAAGAATTTCTTTTCCTGTATAATCTGTATCTGGACCATTATAAGTTACAACTTGTGCATCATGAGAGTAACCTCCAT
>CBFHNG010000050.1:0-11688 GCA_965657165.1 Flavobacteriaceae bacterium | reverse complement strand
TTTTTCGGGGCTATTAAAGATAAATCAAGGCAATTTTGGCCCACTGTTTAACTCAACAAATAGTTCTCTGGAACAATTTGTAAATACTTACAATTTAACATTAGAAAGTACTTTTGATGATTCTGGGAATTTATGGGTTTTAAACGGAAGAGTAGACAGCCCATTAAATAAACTCACTAATGGTCAATGGACTTCTTATGACTTCACTTCATTAATTCCTACCCCATCTGACAATTTAGGATTTTCAGATATAATAGTGAATGATAACAAAATTTTTATAGGTTCATATTCTTTTGGATTAATCGGTCTTGATTTGGATCAAGGTATATCATCTTTAAAAGGAGTTTATGGCGAGGACACCGCAAATCTTCCTTCAAATTATATCAGAGCACTTGCATTGGACAAAAACAATGTATTGTGGATTGGGACTTTTAAAGGATTGAGAATTCTTTATAATACGTCCAATTTTTTCGCAGAAGAAACCATCCAAACAGAACCTATCGTTATTCTTGAAGATGGATTGCCAAAAGAACTTTTGGAACTTCAATTTATAACCGATATCATTGTAGATGGCTCAAATAACAAGTGGATTTCTACAGCAGATGCTGGTGTTTTTTATTTGAGCTCCGATGGCCAAAAAACCATATATCATTTTACAAAAGACAATTCCCCTTTACCTTCAAACAGCGTAAATACTATGGCTCAAAATAAAGATAATGGGACTATTTATTTTGGCACTACAAGAGGATTAGTGTCTTTTAAGGCAGGAGGATCTAACCCGTCCACCTCTTTAGAAAATACATTTGCTTATCCAAACCCTGTCCGCCCTGGTTTTAATTTGGAAATTGACAAAGTAAAGATTAAAAACCTTAGCGAAAATGTAAATATAAAAATCACGGATGTTGAGGGAAATTTGGTTGCAGAGGCAGAATCCAATACCAATTTACGATTTAAGAGTTATAATCTAGAAATTGATGGCGGAACAGCCTATTGGAATGGGAAAAATTTAGCTAATAGAACAGTAGCATCTGGCGTATATGTTGTGATGATTTCAGACTTGGATAATTTAGAAACTAAAGTTTTAAAAATTATGCTCATTCGCCAATGATTGTTTCCACAAAAGCAATAGTGTTATCCAAACTAAAATTTAAGGACCACGACCTTATTGTAAAATGTTATACAGCATCAAATGGTGTGATGAGTTTTCTGGTAAAAGGGGCGTTTTCATCCAAAAAAGGTAAATTTAAGCCCGCTTATTTTCAACCTCTTTCGATGCTTCAAATTGAAGTAAACCATAAAAGCAATAAAGACTTACATTATTTTAAAACTATTCGAATTTTACATTCCTATAAATCGCTTCATACTCAAATATTAAAATCCACAGTTGTTATTTTTTTAGCTGAAATATTAAATACAATTTTAAAAGAAGAAGAACCTAACTCCACTCTTTTTGCATACATTGAAACCACATTTCTATGGTTTGATACTGTAGAAAAAAGCAGTATGTTCCATTACAAGTTTCTTATGGGTTTAACTAAATATATTGGATTTTCGCCAGAAATTACAGATATGAACATGCCGTACTTCAACTTAGAAGAAGGGAAGTACCAAAACAAAGCCACTGGACAACATTGTATTTTTGGAAAGCAACTAATTTTATTTAATTCAATATTAGGTACGAAATTTGATATAGATAATGAAAAATTAATAAGTTCTACAGAAAAGCAAGAGCTGCTAAATATGATATTACTGTATTTTAAATTACATTTGCAAAGCTTCAAGTCTCCAAAATCCCTTGCTATTCTGAACCAGGTATTTAATTAAAATGAAGCCATATTTTATTTGTTTTTTGTTTTTTTATTTGTGGAATTCTTCTGCTCAACAAATAGTTGTAGTTGATGAAACAAATTCAGAACCTATAACAGGAGTTGCAGTTTTTAATTTATTTAAAACTAAAACAGGCATTACAGATTTTGATGGTAAGGCGTCCTTAGTGCGTTTTCAAAGTTTTGAACGCGTTTACTTTCAGCACATATCTTATCACAAAGAATCAATGCTAAAATCAAAAGTTAGCGACACTATTTTTTTATCACCTAAATCTACAGACTTAAATGAAATTGTCATTTCTGCCTCTAAGTTTGAACAAACTAGAAAAGAAGTTCCCCAAAAAATCATTAGCATCAATTCTCAAGACATTCAACGCTCAAGCCCACAAACTGCTGCGGATCTATTAGCCAATAGTGGACGTGTATTTGTACAAAAGAGTCAATTAGGCGGAGGAAGCCCAATGATTCGAGGATTTTCTACAAATCGAGTGCTTATAACTGTCGATGGTGTTCGACTCAATAATGCTATTTTTAGGGGAGGAAATATTCAAAATGTAATTTCCATTAACCCTTTTAATGTCCAAAATACAGAAGTTATTTTGGGAGCAGGATCTGTTATTTATGGAAGTGATGCAATAGGAGGTGTTATGAATTTTTACACAACAACACCTAAGTTCTCTAAAAGCGATATGCCAGAAGTTTCTACAAAAAGTAACTTAAGATACTCTACAGCCAATGCCGAAAGGACAGTTCAATTGGGGTTAAATTTAGGACTCAAAAAATGGGGGTTTCACACGAGTATGAGTTTTTCAGATTTTGAGGATTTAAAAATGGGGAAAACAGATATACAAGAATATCTAACACCATTTTATGTTACTCAAAGAAATAACCAAGATATTTTGATGCCCAATCACAATCCTAGAATACAAAAACACACTGGATTTAGTCAGCTTCATATAGCGCAAAAAGCAGTTTTTAAGCCTTCAGAAACATTAACTTTCGATTTTGGATTACATTACACAACAACCTCAAATATTCCAAGGTACGACAGATTAGTTGTTCAAAATTCTGACAACGCATTGAAATATGCCGAATGGGACTATGGTCCACAACAATGGTTATTAGCCAATTTTCAAGTGACGAAGTTAAGTAGTAGATCAAATTTTTATGATAAAATTAAAACGACCTTGGCTTATCAACATTTTGGTGAAAGTCGAATTAGCCGAAAATTTGAATCTGTTAATAGAAGAACTAGAGCCGAAAAAGTTAGAGCCCTGTCCTTAAATCTTGATTTTGATAAATCACTTACTAACAAAACAAACCTATCTTATGGCGCAGAATATATTTATAATAAAGTGGGATCTGAAGCTGTATCTGTAAATATTGATAATAATACTATTGAAAGCATTGCAACACGATACCCAGATGGATCAGAATGGTCTAGTTTAGCTGCATATTTGAGTTTTAAATATAAACCAACTGATAAATTAACCCTACAGTCAGGTATTCGTTACAATTCTATATTAATTAATGCAGATTTATCCTCTAATGCTCAATTTTATGAGTTGCCATTTTCTGACACAAGTCTTAATACAAGCGCACTTACTGGTACAGCAGGGCTAACATGGGAACAGAGCAAAACATTTTTGTGGAAATTAAATGCAACGACTGCTTTTAGAGCACCAAATATAGATGACATTGGAAAGGTTTTTGATTCACAACCAGGGATGGTTGTTGCTCCAAATCCTCATTTGAGTCCTGAACATGCCTATGGAGGAGAGTTAGGACTAACTATTAATATAGATGATTCTGTATTGCTTGATTTTTCCACCTATTACACTTATTTACATAATGCTATGGCAAGAGATAATTTTAGCATTAATGGGGTCTCAGATATAGTATATGATGAAGAGCTTAGTGAAATTCAAGCTATTCAAAACAACTCAGAAGCTTGGGTAACAGGATTTGAAGCAGGTCTTCGTGCTCGTCTATCAAAAGCTTTAGAGATTACTTCTCAATTTAGTGTTTCTAATGGAAGACAAAAGAATGCTCAAAATATAGATTCACCAATGCGCCATGTCGCTCCTGCTTTTGGGAATATGCATGTTATCTGGAAACACAATAAGATAACATTAGATGGTTATATTAATTACAATGCTGGATTATCTTATGAGGATATTTCTCATGAACTATCAAAGCATTTATTTGCATTAGATGAAAATGGAAACCCCTATGCACCATCGTGGCTTACATTTAATTTGAGAACTCAATATAATTTTAGCAAAACAGTTTCATTTGTTGGAGCCATCGAAAACATTTCAAATAAAGGGTATCGTCCTTTTGCATCAGGGATAAGTGGACCAGGAACAAATTTGATTTTTGCTATTACTTACCAGAACTAATGTTTCCTTCAAAAAAAACATATACTGTTGAAGAAGCTCTTGTTAAACTTCAAAAGTATTGCTCTTATCAAGACCGTTGCCACAAAGAAGTTGCCCAAAAACTCAAGGAAATGCAAATGATTTCACAAGCATCAGAACAAATTATTTTGAAACTTATAGAAGGAAATTTTTTGAATGAAGAGCGTTTTGCAATGGCCTATGTTCGAGGAAAATTTAGAATAAAAAAATGGGGAAAGCGACGTTTAGTAGCTGAGCTCAAGCAACGCCAAATTTCAAAATACATTATTAACAAAGCTCTAAATCAAATTTCTAAAGATGATTACAAAACAACTTTTGAAGTTTTGGCTGAAAGGAAAGCGGCTTCAATTCTTGGAAGTTCTAAACTAAAAAAAAGGAAAAAGCTGGCAGACTATCTCTTATACAGAGGATGGGAATCTCATCTTGTATATGAAAAGGTCAACCAGCTTTTTAATTAAATGATCATTTTTTTAGAAAAAGGCACGAAGCCCAAATAATACATTACCTTTTGGCATAGGGACAATCCCAGTTTCAACGTAAGATGCGTTAAAAATATTATTCCCACTAATACTAAGTTCAAGACCAGAAAGTGTTAGTTTTATTTGCGCATCAACCACACTATAGCTTTCGCCTGTTGCTCTTTCGGCAAATTTATAAACAATACTCTGCGACAAGTTTTTTGTAAACTGTGTTCTTAAACTCGCCGTAAAATGATGCTTTAGAGAATTAATGATATATTTTGAAAAATTAGACCTTACAGCTTTTAAATCTTCATTTAGATAGGTGTATCCAAAGTTGAAATTTTGTGTGTATTGCCCTAATTTAAATGGCGATGAAAACTGTAATTCAATCCCATTTGAATTTAAACTTTTAAGGTTATTAGATTGCCATTTTTCCTCTTCGTTATCTTTTGTATAGTCAATTAGGTTATCAGAATCTCTATTGAAGAATGCTATTGAAGCCGTAATTTTATTGCCAAAATACTTTAAACCAACTTCTTCAGAAATTGCTTTTTCAGGCACCAAATTTTCGTTTCCAATATCTTTGCTACCAACATAATAAAGATCGTTGTAAGTTGGCACACGATAGGTGTATCCTGCATTGGCATATGCCCTAAACTTATCATTGATTGTATATCCAAAATCAATTCCTGGAAAAGCATTAAAGTCAAATTCTGAAAAGTAATTGATGGCTACTCCAGGTGTAATATCTAATTTATTGTTCAAAAAAGAGAAACGATGCTCTAAAAAGAAATTCCCCATCCAGCGATTTCTATCGCCCAAACGATTACTGTTCATATCAACTTTAGCCACATCTACACCAAAACCAGTAACCCCTATTTTTGAATCATATGAAGCATTTAGTTGAGCTCCTACTTTATTAGAAATATGTAAGTTTCTATATACAGAAGGTTTATTTCTAATGTATAAATACAGATCCTGATTGCGTTTCCAATACAATTGTGGCTTCATTTTTAAGCGACCACGATTCCATGTCGTTGAAATGCCCACCAAACTGCTCTGAGTCTCTTCGTACTGTTCTTTAGCATCTATGGCATAAAATTGATTTCCACCAAATTTGCGCTCCGAAAATGTTGCAATAACATCAATGGGGTTTGTATTTGTATTAAAACTACTTTTTAGAAAGTAATTTTGATTATTGAAATCTGTATTATAACGATAGCCATCAGAACTATTAACCGAAGCATGACCCATTAGGTTTGTATTTCCTAAGCTTTTTCCTAACGTAGCCGACGAGTGCTGTTGATTGTACGACCCCAATTGAAATCCAATATTATTTTTGAGGTTGCCGTTTGATTTGGTTACAATATTTATTGCGCCTGTAAATGCATTTTGTCCAAAAATCCGTGCTGCAGGGCCTTTAATGATTTCGATACGCTTAATGACCTCCAAAGGCAACGCAATATTCAACGTATGATGCCCTGTTTGAGGATCTTCAACTTTTATACCATCAATAAGCAAAAGCGTTTGATCGAAACTTCCACCACGAATATATAAGTCGGATTGCATACCATTCACTCCTTGACGGCGAACGTCAATACCTGCTTCTTGTTGCAATAGTTCTGCCAAATTTGTAGCAGGGCTTTGCGCGATAACATCTGCACTAATTACACTAATTGTTCGTGAGTTTTCTTTAAAGGGCAAGTCTATTCTTGTCGATTCAATAGTAATTGAATCCAATGATTGCATCTGTTGTGCAATACTGTATTGCGCTGTAAAAGCTACAATAAGGGCTAATGTTTTAAATGTCTTTTTCATTTTAATTTATTTTTTAGTAGGTTTTAAAATAAGAGGCAAAGGTATATAAATCCACAAACCAAGCTAATTATTACACAACAAATAATGTTAAATGTTTTGTTTTAAATTGCCACTATAAATTAAAATAAATTACAATTTATATTTTAAAAAAGAACAGAAATACGGTACCTTTAGGACATGTTTGCATTGGTCGATTGTAATAACTTTTATGCGTCTTGTGAGCGCGTTTTTAATCCCAATTTACAAGGGAAACCCGTTGCTATTTTATCCAATAACGATGGTTGTGTCGTTGCACGAAGTGACGAAGTTAAAGCGCTTGGATTACCTATGGGTGCCCCAGCATTTAAGTGCAAAGCGTTTTTCAAGGAACATGATGTGCAAGTTTTTTCATCAAATTATCCGCTTTATGGCGACATGAGTAGTCGTGTGATGCGTATTTTGGAGCAGTTTACTCCCGATGTTGAGGTATATAGTATTGATGAAGCTTTTTTACAATTTAAAGGATTCGAAAATTATGATTTAAACACTTATGGCCATGACATTCGTAATCGCATTTTGAAATGGACTGGAATTCCAACTTGTGTAGGAATTGCTCCCACAAAAGCACTTTGTAAAATTGCCAACAAAATAGCTCGAAAATTTCCTAAAGAAACAGGAGGGGTTTATGTTATTGACAGCGAAGAGAAGCGCATAAAGGCCCTAAAATGGACTTCCATTGATAAAGTATGGGGTATTGGATATGCACTAAATAAACGATTGACACAAAAACAATGTAAAACCGCCTATGACTTTGTGCAACTTCCAGACCTCTGGGTTCGCAAAACATTTTCTATTACTGAGTGGAAGCTAAAGAAAGATTTAGAAGGAATTTCGAAAATAGACATGGAGCAAGTCAAAAATAAACGCGCTATTGCAACCACCAGAAGTTTTGAAACAACACTTACAGAGCTTGCCGATTTGAAAGAACGCATATCAACTTTTGCTATGAGTTGTGCCGAAAAATTACGCCGTCAAAATTCAAGTTGTCATATGATGATTGTTTTTTTACGTAGCGATCGATTCAAAACGAATAGTGAGCAATATCGTGCTAGCAAAATCGTGAGCATCCCTTTTCCTACAGACTCAAGTTTGGTGCTCAGTTCAAGTGCTGTTAAAGCGATTTCTTCTCTTTATAAAAAAGGAATTCATTACAAAAAAGCTGGAGTGATTCTCACAGGAATTGTTCCCACACACAACCATCAATTACAAATGTTTGATCACGAAGATACACGTCACAAACCCTTGATGCGTACCATTGATCATATTAATAAAAAATACCAAGCGCCAAAACTTAAATTAGCCAACCAAGATTTAACACGTACCTGGAAAATGCGTCAAGAACATTTATCTCCACAGTACACCACCAATTTAAAAGATGTAATTACAGTTCAATGTCAAAAAAAACCAATAAAGCTTTAACTTTTTTTATTCCAACCCCACCAGAAAACAATTTAGGTGCTATTTATTTTGATACAGGAATTTCTGCTGGGTTTCCTTCCCCTGCCGATGATTTTAAGCAAGATCGATTATCGTTAGATTCTGAGCTTATCAAAAACAAAGAAGCCACTTTTTTTGCACGAGTAAGCGGTCAGTCAATGATAGATGCTGGCCTTAATGATAATGATTTATTAGTAATCGATAGAAGCCTTACACCGGAGCACAATAGGATTGCAGTTTGTTTTTTAGATGGAGAATTTACAGTAAAACGATTAAGAGTTGAAAAAGGAGAAGTTTGGCTACAACCAGAAAACAAAAACTATAAGCCCATACAAGTTACCCCTGAAAATGACTTTGTCATATGGGGAATTGTTACTAATGTCATAAAGAAAGTATAGTTTAAATTTCTTTACGTAATCGTGCTACAGGAAGATCTAACTGCTCTCTATATTTTGCTATTGTACGTCGTGCAATAGGGTAGCCTTTTTCTTTAAGAATTTTGGCAAGTTTTTCGTCAGTCAAAGGCTTTTTCTTGTCTTCTTCAGAAATTACAGTTTTCAAAATACTTTTAATTTCTCGTGTTGACACCTCTTCGCCTTGGTCATTGGTCATCGATTCGCTAAAGAATTCTTTGATGAGTTTAGTCCCATATGGAGTATCTACATATTTACTATTGGCTACTCTGGAGATCGTAGAGACATCCATGTCAACTTCATCGGCAATATCTTTTAGAATCATGGGGCGAAGTTGCTCTTCATCACCAGACAAAAAATAGGCTTTTTGATAATGCATTATGGCACTCATAGTAAGAAGTAATGTTTGCTGGCGCTGTCGAATGGCATCAATAAACCATTTGGCAGCATCAAGTTTTTGCTTGATAAATAATACCGCCTCTTTTTGCGCTTTAGATTTTTCTTTTGAAGCTTTATATCCAAGCAACATTTCGTTGTATGATTTTGAAACATGCAGTTCTGGCGCATTTCGTCCATTGAGCGTAAGCTCTAGCTCGCCCTCTACAATCTTAATGGTAAAATCAGGAACAACATGCTCGATTGAGCGTAAATTATTAGAAAAAGAACTTCCAGGTTTTGGATTCAATCGTTCAATCTCTATGATAGCATCTTTTAGTTGAATTTCAGTGATACTAAATTTTTTGAGCAGCTTTTGATAGTGCTTTTTTGTGAATTGTTCAAAAGCATTTTCAATCATTACCAGAGCAAGCTCTGTGTTTGGTGTTTGTACTTTTCTTTGCAATTGAATCAGAAGACATTCTTGTAAGTCTCTTGCTCCAACTCCAGGAGGATCAAGTTGTTGTACAATACCAAGAACTTTTTCAATGGTTTCAAGATCAGTGTAAATATTTTGAGTAAATGCTAAATCATCCATCAAATCTAGCAGTGGTCTTCTAATGTAGCCACTATCGTCTATACTGCCAATAAGAAATTTAGCGATTTGATAATCGTTGTCATTTAATCGAAATGTATTAAGCTGTTCTGTTAGTTGTTGTGTAAATGATGTTCCAGCGGCATAGGGAATTGTTTTTGACTCATCATCGGGGCTATAATTATTGGCGTGTAGTCGATACGATGGAATTTCATCATCGCTGAGGTAATCGTCTACATTGATGTCATCGGCCGTTATTTGTTCATTATCCCCGAAATCTTGATCGGCGTATGTATCATCAAAATCTTCAGCGGTATTCTCTTTGCCACGTTCCAAAGCAGGATTTTCTTCTAGTTCTTGCTTGAGTCGTTGTTCAAAAGCTTGTGTAGGTAACTGAATGAGTTTCATCAACTGAATCTGTTGTGGAGACAGTTTTTGTGAAAGTTTAAATTGTAAGTACTGCTTTAGCATTGCTTATTTGGGTTTGTATAAAATTAAATAAAACAATTGAGAATATAGAACTCTAGCTTTAATTAATTCTCTCTTTTTAGCTCATATTGTACTTAAAATTCTGCATTTTGTGGTGTTCTTGGGTAAGGAATAACATCTCTAATATTGCTCATACCAGTAGCAAACATGACCAATCTTTCAAACCCAAGACCAAACCCAGAGTGTACTGCTGTTCCATAGGCCCTAAGATCTAGATACCACCAAAGTTCTTCTTCTGGAATATCAAGTGCTGCCATTTTTTCTTTAAGAATTTCTAGACGCTCTTCTCTTTGAGATCCGCCTACAATTTCTCCAATCCCAGGAAAAAGAATATCCATAGCACGAACAGTTTTTCCATCTTCATTCAAACGCATATAAAACGCTTTGATATTGGCGGGATAGTCAAATAAAATAACAGGACATTTGAAATGTTTTTCAACTAAAAAGCGCTCGTGTTCGCTTTGTAAATCTGCTCCCCACTCATTGATTGGGTATTTGAATTTTTTCTTTTTGTTGGGTTTGCTATTTCTTAAAATATCAATTGCTTCAGAATAACTTACACGCTTAAAGTTATTGTCCAAAACAAAGTTTAATTTTTCGGTTAGCCGCATAGCGCTGCGTTCATTTTGAGGTTTTGATTTTTCTTCTTGTTCCAAACGTTGCTCAAGAAAGGCGAGATCTTCTTTATTGTTTTTAAGCACATAGCCAATAACATGTTTTAGAAAATCTTCTGCAAGATCCATATTTCCTTCTAAATCCATAAAGGCAACTTCAGGTTCTATCATCCAAAATTCTGCAAGATGTCTTGAAGTATTAGAATTTTCTGCTCTAAATGTTGGTCCAAAAGTATAGACTTTACCTAGTGCCATGGCATAGGTTTCAGCTTCTAGTTGTCCAGAAACCGTAAGGTTAGTTTCTTTTCCAAAAAAGTCTTTTGTATAATCGATTCCCCCAGCTTCTGTTAGTGGTGGATTTTTTGGATCTAAAGTGGTGACTCGAAACATCTCACCAGCACCTTCTGCATCACTTCCAGTGATGATGGGGGCATGCATATAGTTGAATCCATTTTTATGAAAATAATCATGAACAGCAAATGAAAGCGCCGATCTCAATCGCATTACAGCACCAAAGGTATTGGTTCGAGCTCGAAGGTGAGCTTGCTCCCGCAAAAATTCTAATGAGTGGCGTTTTGGTTGTAAAATTGTTTTTGACACCAGTTCAGGATCTGCATCACCTAATATTTCTATACTTGAAACCTGAATTTCAACATCTTGTCCTTTTCCCTGACTTTCAACAAGACTTCCTTTTATATGAACTGCGGCACCAGTTGTGATTCGCTTTAGTAGCGCTTCTTCCATAGATTCAAAGTCTACAACGCACTGAATGTTTCGAAGTGTTGACCCATCATTTAAGGCAATAAATCGATTTGCTCTAAAAGATTTAACCCATCCTTTAATCTCAACATCTATGTGTTTAATTTCTTGTGTAAAAAGCTCTGCTACTGTGCTCGTAATCATGTGTAACTAAAATTAGCCACAAATATAAAACTTTAGAAACAAAGAATAAGGATATTTATTCTTCTTCGTGATCTTCAATCTCAGGAATGATGTTCAGTGGAGGCTCTTTAAGAACTTGTTTGTTTGCAATACTACGTTCTAGCGATAAAAGTAACACTGGCAACAACAATAAATTGGCCATCATTGCCAGTAAAAGAGTTCCAGAAATAAGAGCACCTAGTGCGACTGTACCTCCAAAATTTGAAGTAATAAATACAGAGAATCCAAAGAACAAAACAATTGAAGTATAAAACATACT
>CBFHNG010000049.1:0-12089 GCA_965657165.1 Flavobacteriaceae bacterium | reverse complement strand
TGGGAAATATTTTTGCTTCATATGTATTAAAAGGAGAGCTTAAAGCGAGTACAATGAAATCTGGAATTGAATACATGACCTTCCTTGCTGATTGGTACTCTAAAAATTCAGAACATGGTATTGGATTCTTTCAAATAGGAGGTGGTATAGCAGGTGATTTCCCTATCTGTGTGGTCCCAATGCTCTACCAAGATATGGGTCAAGAAAACACTCCTTTTTGGAGTTACTTTTGCCAGATTAGCGACTCTACTACAAGCTATGGCTCCTATTCAGGAGCTGATCCAAACGAAAAAATTACATGGGGTAAACTCGATATTGATACTCCAAAATTTATAATAGAAAGTGACGCAACGATTGTGACACCTTTAGTTTTTGCATATATATTAAACTATTAAAAAAAATGAAACGAATTATTGTTGGTTTTGACAAATTAACCCCAGAGATTCTAAACCTTTTTGTAGAAAGATTCCCCGATGGCTATGGTGATAATGATATAATAGAGTTTAAAAATAGTACTGGAGAAACAATTCAAGCAGTAGAATTGAAAAGTACTGATACTGTGTATTTGATTAGAATAGGTAAAAAAATGAATCAAATTATTCAAGAATTTGAAGATGAGCAATCTGAACTTAATGAAGATTCAGTATTTATTGAAGAAGATAAAGAGATTGACCCAAACCATGATTTTGACCTCACTTAAAATTATTAAACAACATTATGAATACAATTTTTCACCTTTCTTTGCCGTGTTTAAGTATTTCTAACACCATCGAGTTTTATAAAAATGAGTTAGGCTGTGAAATAGGAAGGTCAACACAAAATTGGGTTGACGTGAATCTTTTTGGGCATCAAACAACTTTTACAAAAGCAGGAAAATACAGTTTTAACAGCCCTGATTATATTTTTGAGGGAAATATTTTACCATCTTTTCATTATGGTGTTATTATTAAACGACAAGAATGGCAAAAATTATTTAAAAAATTAAGTTACACAGCTATTGAAATAATCGACCAAACATGTTTTTTAAAAAATAAAAAAGGGGAACATGTTTCGTTTTTTGTTAAAGATCCAAATGGCTATGTCTTGGAGTTTAAATCTTTTAAAAATAACGAGGAAACATTCACTTTTTAATTTTTTGGCAAACTTTTTTAATAAAATTATCCCCAAAAATAAATTATTATTCTTGAGGATAATTTGTGACTGCGACAGGAGTAGCTGCGCTGATCCTTAGCACTCCGTGCTGAAAATAGTCCAAACAAAAAAACGCTCAAGCAAGCTTGGCGTTTTTCCTTATTGTACTGTTTATTCGTGACCCAAACTTACGAAAGTTCGAACTTTTTGATTGCAATTAACTTTTATATGACTATTAATGCTTAATAACTTTGCGAATCATTTTACCTCTTTCTGTAAGAATAGAAATGAGGTAAACACCAGGTTCTAAACTTGATGTGTCAAAAGGGTGTCCAGAACTAAAGTTTCCTTTATGAGTTTGTACTAATTTCCCTAATAGATTATAAATTTTAATTTGTTTTAAATGCAGATTAATTTTAAAATATTCATGAACGGGGTTTGGATAAATTTGAATATCCTTGTAGGTTAATAAGTCATTTGTACTGAGTGTTTCAGATGGCCTATTCCCATAAATCCTAAAATCCCCAGCGGGTATATTAATTTGCGCTGTTGTACTATTCACGTTAATGAATGTTCCTCCAGATGGGTCCATCAAATCATACCACGTCCCTGTGTAGGGAAAGTTTGGTGTGATGTTTTGAGCAGTAAGCTCAAAATTTGAAAGAATAACGACGTTTTTTAAACTTGTCGAAGGTAAAGCATCATCCCAAATGTATATTTTCGGGGTCAATGATCCTGAATTTATATCATAATTACCTTCAAAAACTGCTTCATTAATTTTCAAAGCATTTATTCTTGACCAACTGTTGTAAATATCATTCCGAATCGAATTCCCAAACCAGTTATCAACCCATTGGGGTTGTGGTTTTGTATCCAGTTTACAATCTCCCGGAATGGCATCACTGGGGGTGTCTACGGTTTCGTCACCGCATGTGTAAATTGAGTTTTCCATACCAAGCTCTCCAAAATGCCAAATCATTTTTGGCCCAGGTATGGTCAGTGTCACTGAACCTAGGGCAGGCATACGCTGAAGGGCTGTATTGAGGTCTGTTATGTCATAACCGCCACTTGATGCTCCATATATTAAATTTCGATACATCAATCGCTCTTCGTCATGACTTTCTGCATAACCAATAAGACGTTTTCCTAAGAAATTTTGACTGTTATGCCCCATGTCATTAAAATTTGAATCACTGGCATAGCCCATAGTTAATTGGTTATAAGGATTGGTCATTTTCCCCCAAAGCATAATGCCCTTACCCTCGTCAATTCGATAATCAGCCCATTCTTTTTGTTCTTGTTGTCCTCCTAAATGTTCAAAAATTACATAATGATCGGGATCTAAACTCCATGAGTAGTCAGCATATTCTTTGAGAATTGCTACTCTATCAGCTTGATAACTATCAGTGCAAGAATAGTCACCTGAAGAACAGTTTTGGGTAAATCCTTTTGTCAAATCCCACCGGAAACCATCAATTTTAAAATCTTCAATCCAGCGTTCTATAACACGCTCTGTATATAGTTTTGTCCAAGCACTACTATGATCAAAGTCGCTACCAACACTGTAGCTGTGTGTTGCTGTTGTGTTAAAATAGGGATTTCGACCATTGGGTTCGCCCCAGCCATCACCGTCAGAATCGTTCATCCACATACGCACCATTGGATTTCGTCCAAAGGCATGATTAAGTGCTAAATCTAAAATCACAGCAATGCCATTTTGGTGACAGACATCAACGAGTTCTTTAAATTTGGATGCTGTACCATAAAATTTATCCAAAGCCAAGTGAAAGGAGGTATTATACCCCCAGCTTTCATTGCCTTCAAATTCCATAATGGGCATCAATTCAATAGCATTTATATTTAAATTTTTAAAATAATCTATTCGATCAATTACATCTTGAAAATTACGGTCGGCGTCAAAATCTCTTATTAAAAGCTCATAGATGATTAAATCTTCTTTTGCAGGTTTTTGAAAGTCGGTGACTTGCCAATTATATGGGGTTTGCGCTGTTTGAAGAACAGTAACCTCACGCTCTTGACCTTCTGGAAAAGTTGGTAAATTAGGATAACTTTCTTCGGGAATCCAAGGATCGTCATAGGGTGAAAGCACAAGTGTTGAGTACGGATCAGCCGTCTTAACCAGCTTGGGTGCATTTGTTAGAGGGGTTTGGTCTACAACCCAATATTGATAGGTTTCTATTTGTTCTGGAGTTAACCCTGTAATGTTGAGCCAGAATTTATTGTTTCTTGTGGGATCTATTTTCATGGCATAGTCTGTATTGGGCTGCCAATTATTGAAACTCCCTGCTACATAAACAAAGTCTTTATAGGGTGCATAAAGTACCAACACTGCCTCTGTATCACTAAGGTATGTAATCCCGTCCTGGTATGAAGTCGGCATTACCTCGTAATCTGACCCTGGGTCAATAAGTGCCATAAATTCTTTTATGATGAGCGTTCCACTCAAAGTAACTTCTAAAGAATAAACTTGATTTTCTGTAATATTTGTGTGGTTGAATATATAACTAGAAACTCCTGCTTGAGAATTGATTACAGCGCCATTAGATTTTAAAACATAATCAGCATTGCCGCCAATATTTGTGGCACTAATAGATAAATCATCTCCACTATTAAGAATAGTTGTTGAATTTTGGTCTGGATTAGACAAACTTACTTGAAATGTTCCCACATCAAAATAAAAATCAGTACATCCATAGTTTTTCAATTCTTTAGAGCCGTCCTCATTTCTGAAAACCATCCCCATTTTAATGGCATTTTGGGCTTGTGCTGCAGTTAAATTATAGTAGGTCTCTGGAACAAAAGAGATACTCCACGTACCATCGCCATTGTTGGACATTTCACCTACACCATCATCTTGTCCCCAATTTCCTACAACGCTGTAATCCCATGGGTTACTGTCCGTCCCAATTCCTGAGTGCAAATAAACTTTACTTGGATTACTGAATCCATTACAAGTGGTTGCTGTAGAATTGGCATCAACAGTTATGGTGATACTTTGATCAACCTCAAAGGGGTTTGGCGTTATTGTAACTTGGCCAAAAGACAGTAAAGAACAAAGTAAGTAGGGATATATTAGAAATAGTTTCATAGTGTAATTTAAATATGGCTGGCCCTAATTAAAGAGACCAGCCACTTAATTAACAAACCAAAATGAAAAAATTAATTTATTTTGTTAAGCTGATAGGAATTATCATTAAAATCAATTCTAACTCTATATCCTCCAGCAGTTACAGCAATATTATTATCGGGGTCAGCGTCTAAAACTTCATCTCCGTTCGCATCTCCAAGATCATCACCCCATTCATTATTAGACCTGAACTTTATCTCGCCATCTACCAGATTAGCAACATCTCCAACAAAAATATTAGGTTGTACTTCAGTCAATGCAAAATCAGGTCCTGCGCCACCCCAATCATTATAGCCAGAACCGACAATACCCCACACAGTACTTGACTCCAAGGAGTAACTATTGTCATTTAAGTTAATGGTCATCATATAATGGCCTTCAGTTACTGCAATGTTATTGTCTGAATCAGCATCTAAAACCCCATCACCGTTTGCATCTCCTAGGTCTCCCCCCCAAGTATTATTTGGACGGACTTTAATTTCGCCATCAATTAATTTGACTCCGACTTTAAATGTATCGGTCGTGTAATCATAATAAAATTTAGCGTCAGGACCAGCACCTCCCCAATCGTTGTATCCAGATCCTACAATCCCCCATGAAAATTCTTCAATAGTGTAGCTATTATCATTGGTGTTAATTGTAATTTTATAATCTCCCTCAGTGACTGAAATGTTGTTGTCAGGATCAGCATCTAAAACACCGTCTCCAGTAGCATCTCCTAAGTCACCACCCCATTCGTTATTTTCTCGGAATTTTATATCTCCCGTAATAAGAGAAACATAACTTACTATTACACCTGGTTCACTAGTTGTATAAAATACGCCATCAGGACCACCGCTGCCCCAATTGTTATAACCAGACCCTACAACACCCCAAGTGGAGGGCTCTATTCCAGAACCACCTGTGCCTTGAGAAGGAATTGTTACATTAATCAATTGTATTGGAGTATACGAAAACTCTGTAGCAGTACCTTCATCTCCCAAGAACGCTTTTATCCTAAAACTAAGTGCTCCAGATTCATCTTCACCAATTCCTGCCATTTCAGCTTTTTCCAAGAGTTGTCCAACAGTTACGGATATCTCATTGGTAGTGGTTTGTCCTCCAACGGACATAGCATCAGTAAAATCTCCTAAAATTGAGTTTTCTAAGACGTAATTAACAGGACTAGGTGTGTTAAAGTTAGCCGAATTAAAAACAAAGCGTTCTGCTATATTGTTTGCGGCATTAGCGTTTAGTACATAATCGTCTAAAAATGTATTTACAAATGTGAATTCTGCTTCAGGTGCAGCCGTAAATACTAAGTCGTCGTCGTCTTGACAAGAGTTAAAGCCAATGATGGCAAAAACTGTAAGTAGTAAAATTTTTAAATTTTTCATTTTTATTTTTTTAAATTAATAACCTGTGTTTTGTTGTAAATTCGGGTTTGCATCAAGAGCAGATTGAGGAATCGGAAAAAGATTATAGGCGTCTGGGATGGATGCTCCTCCAGCTGTATTTCCTTTCCACGGCCATAAGTAACTACCTCCCGTAAATCTGCCAAAACGAATCAAATCTGTTCGCCTATGTCCTTCTAAATTTAATTCTCTTCCTCTTTCATCTATGATAAAATCTAAATCTAGATCTGCCATTGTGATTGTACTTGCAGAAGCACGATTTCTGACCATATTGACATAGTTCAAAGCATCGCTCATACTTGCATTAGACGCACCTCTAACGGCACATTCCGCAAACATTAAGTAGACATCCGAAAGTCTGTAGAGTGGAAAATCTGTACCTGAAAACGAGATCCCACTGCTGGGCGTGTCGTTCAAGTCATTATTTCTAAATTTAGTGGATGGATACCCATCTGTCCATTCTCTGTAATCGGTCATGATATAGTTATGTCCTTGTGTCCAAAACAGACTTGCTCTAACATCGGTTGAAGTAGCTAAATCACCAAACAGTCCATACCATGCACTTGTCGCGCGGTGCCCTTGCCAACCCTCTGCTGCACCAAAATCCAAAATAGGCATTGTATCTGGACTCATGCTTCCATTAACAATGTATGTGGTATTTCCATAACTTTGACTATTTATCGGATCTGCAATGAGGGGATAAATAATTTCTAAGGATTCATTATTGTCTCCTGAGAAATTTTTGATAAAGTTAGGTTCTAAAGAATAACCTCCTTCGTTAATGATTTTGGATAAATAAGTTACTGCATCAGAGTATCGAGCAGTTCCAGTATAAACCTCAGCATTAAGGTATAGTTTACTTAAGAGCATATCTACAACAAACTTATTTGCTCTACCATATCCATTGTTATTGCCTATGGTAGACTCAATAGCTAACAACTCCGTCTCAACGTAATCGAAAAGCTCTTGCCTTGAGGCTTGTGGAAGGAATTCTGAGGTTCCGAAGTTTTCATCTGTTGCAAGAACCCCTTTTCCAAAGGTGTCAATGAGATAGAAATAAGCAAGAGACCTCAAAAAACGAACTTCACTTTTAATCGATTCTGGTGTTGAAACTGACGTACTTTGTAAAACATTTAACAAGTTGTTACATTGTGGTACAGTGTAATAGATACGATTGTATAAATATCTAAAAAACTTATTACTACTTGTCCATTGCGATGTTGTAGTAAGCTGATCTAGACCATCGTCGCCCCAACGATTTTTCATTGCGTCCGCAGTAAAATCTTGTAGATTAACAATCCCTCTCAAGAAGGGAGATTCTCCTGCGTCATCTGAAATATCTGAACTTCCAGGTCCGCTGGGCCCAGACAATGCAAACGACGCATAAAGTCTAGATAAAATCCCTTCAATTGCGCTAGGATCCTCTGCTAATAATTGTTCAAGTGTTTGCTCAATTTTTGGTTCTGTATCCAAATCGTCAACACACGATGTAAGTGACCAGAACATTGCGAGACTAAAACATATTAATAATATTTTTTTCATAATTATTTTTTTTAAAAATCAATATTTAAACCCAAAGTGTATGCTGTTGGTCTAGGATAAAAGTTGCTGTCTATCCCTCCAAAGTTTTCTGGATCTTGACCATCATAATCTGTAATTATAAATGGATTGTTAACTGCAGCATAAATTCTCATACTTGTATTTGGAATGAAATTTTCAGAAAAATTATATCCTAAGACAATGTTTTCACATCTCATGAAACTTGCATCTTTGAGGAAGTAATCTGAAAATTGAATATTTCCAATAGCGTCCTGAAAAACTGGATTAGCTGCATCCTCATAAAAATTTAAGACATTTGAAATACTAGTGTTGTTGTTTGGAGCTGCACTTTCTGTGTGTCCCAAGCTCAAGGCGTTCAAGTCATACACTTTACCATCTAGTTGCCCTCTAAATGAGGCTGAAAAATCAAAGTTTTCATAGGTCATATTAATTCCAAATCCAAAATTCCAGTTTGGCCTCAAAGAAGTATAATATTTATCATCCTCAGTAATTTGATTATCTCCATTTAAATCCACAAAAGCATTTGGTATTGGATTTCCTTGAGTGTCGTAAACCTGCTTAAAAACACCTGCTTGATATGGCTCTTCACCAAGTTTATTGAACAATAGATTTGAACCCGTTCCAAGTAGCCCTCCTCCAATTGGAAGTGTATTTATACCTCCTAAGTTTGTTACTTCTGTTTTGGCATAAGACAAATTACCATTTAGACTTAAACTAAATTTATCAGAATTAATTGGGTTTAAATTAAGCCCCAATTCAAACCCTTCGCTTTCAGTTGTCCCCCTATTTGCTATAAAGTTATCTGTCAATGCTTGTCCTGGTGGAAGATTTACTCGAGTTAATAAGTCAGTAGTTTCTCTTTTAAATACATCAAAGAATCCTGTCAAAATTCTTTTTTGTGAAAATGCAAAATCAAGTCCTGCATTAAAAGTCGAGGTCTTTTCCCAAGTTAATCCAGTTTGAAATGGTGCCGCAGAATATAAATTGACACCTGGAAGATACTGACTATTTTGGTCTCCTACAATGAACAATGGACTTGTCGGATAAAACCCAACTACTCCTGAAATATTTTGTTGCCCTGTTCTTCCCCAACCTAATCTTAATTTTAAATCATCAATAAATTCAACATCTCTTAGAAAAGATTCTTCTTTTATTTTCCATGCAAAAGCTGCTGCAGGGAAGACACCCCAAACACCATTCTCCCAGACATCATTAGTAACAAATAAAGAAGAAGCATCAGCTCTTAACGAAAGTGTAATAAGGTATTTGTCAAGAACATTAATATTTGAACGTCCAAAAGCAGATTGTAAATTTTGACTATTAAAGTATCTGTTGTTTGGATTATTTTCATTAATCACTTGATAGCGTTCTCCAATAACACCTTCCTCTATTGTGGAAGCGTATGCATATATTTCTTTGTTACCATCTGTTTTAAAGTTTTGATATGAATATCCCAATTGAACATCAAAACTTTTAATCTTTTTATCATCATACGATTTCCCATATTTCAAATAAAAATCAAATGTAGAGTTTGTTATGCTTTGATCTTCAACATAATTCAAACCAGGGTTAAAAACTCCATTTCCATCAGCATCTAAACGATATCCAACAAGTGCACCTTCTCCAAGTATTTCTTTAATATCTGATTTTGATGCGTCTATCCCCACATTAACAACTGCTTGTAATTCAGGTAAAGATGGAATAGTATACTCCAATTCAATATTGCCTAAAAATCTAAAGGTATCCTCTGGTCTAGATCTTTGAGACAGTAAAGCTAAAGGGTTGTATTGCCCGTCTAGTAAATTGCCATTGGTATTGGTGTAGTACCCGCCAAAAGAGGTGTTGTCATTGTAAACAGGTTTGGTTGGGTCAAATACTAAAGCACCTCGCAAAGCCCCCCCAGAATCAGTTGAATTTTTATCGACAAGAGTAAACTTTGCATTTGTATCTAACTTTAAGTTATCTTCAAAGAAAGAGGGTGAGACTTTGAAAGATGCAGTTATTCGCTCGTAATCGTCAGTTTCAACAATACCTTCAGCTTTATTAACCCCTAAAGATGCTCTAAATGGTGTTTTATCATTGATATTTGTTCTAACTGAGAAAACTGCATTGGTAGTTACTGATGTCCTTAGAATTTCATCCCTCCAATCTGTATTATAAATTTCTCTTGGTCCAGCACTCGTTTGAATAACTTGTGCGGCCTCAGAAGTAGATACAGAACCAACATCAACACCCAAGCTTCCAACTAAGTCTGGATGATATTGTTCGATGAAGCGCACATAATCATCACTTCCCATCATGTTCAGGCCGCTTCCAGCTTTACTAAAGGTTGTATTGGTAGAGAAATTGTATTGAGTACCCCCTGATGTCCCTTTTTTTGTTGTAATAATAATTACCCCATTAGAGGCTCTCGAACCATATATAGCAGTAGCTGAAGCATCTTTTAGAATTGTAAAACTTTCAACATCATTAGGATTTACTAATGAAAGAGGGTTACTCACCCCTGCTGGGTTTTGACTTCCAATTGGAACACCATCTATAACGATTAATGGACTACTGTCTGCATTCAAAGATGAACCACCTCGAATTCTAATGTTAGGTGCAGAATCTGGAGTCCCTCCACTATCAGTGATTCTAACACCTGCAGCCTTTCCTTGAAGTAACTGATCAGTTGATACGATAGCACCTTTATTAAATTCTTTTGAAGAAACGACATCTACAGCACCCGTTAGATCCTCTTTTTTTACACTACCATATCCAATTAAAACAACCTCATCTAATGCCGAAGCATCTTCTGCCAATTGTACGTTTAGTGCACTTTCTCCATTAAAGGAAATTTCTTGTGTAGAAAATCCTACATAAGAAAAAACAAGTACATCGCCAATGTTAGCAGAAATTTGGTAATTTCCATCAAAATCTGTAGTGGTCCCGGTGCTGGTCCCTTTTACAACTACATTTACACCAGGTAGTGGTAATCCACTATCTTCTTCGCTTACTGTACCTTTAACACTTGATTGACCAATGCAAAAGATAGGCATCAAGAGTAAAAATAAGAAGCTATTAATTTTTGTTTTCATAAAATGATTGTTAGTTATGACTAATTTTCGATTTTAACTTATAATTCTACTTTTCACGGCTAATGTATATCTTTGGGAATTATTTAACAATTCTATAACATTACTACAACGTTTGCGTGTTGATAAGTTTTTGAATAATCCTCAAAAAACAGCTCAGATTATATTAAAAACATAAAAAAAAGGATTCTTTATTACTATTTTTGCTAATGAAGCAAGTTTAATGGAATTAAAAGTTTATTAATCATGAAAAAAAGAACCACCCTAAAACAATTAGCAAGAGAGTTGGATGTTTCTATTTCAACGGTTTCAAAAGCGCTAAAGAATAGTCCAGAAATCAGTCAAGACACCATTGACAGAGTTAAAGCTTTTGCTAAATTATTGAACTACAGACCAAATAATATTGCATTAAGTCTAAAGAATAGAAAGACAAAAACAATAGGAATTATTATTCCTGATATAGTTCATCACTTTTTTACTAAAGTAATAAAGGGCGTAGAAAAATATGCCAATTCCAAAGGCTACAACGTCATTGTTGGCTTGTCTAATGAGTCTTTTTCTAACGAAGTTATAAATATGGAAATGTTGGCGAACGGTAGTATAGATGGATTTATTATATCAATGGCTAGAGAGACGATGCAGCGCCAAGACTATCAGCATTACACTGAAACATTGAATGAGGAAATTCCTTTAGTCATGTTTGATCGAGTTGTCGCCGAAATCCCTTGTGATAAAGTTACTGTTGATGACACTAAAGGAGCAGAAATAGCTGTAGATGCATTAATAAACAAAGGCGCAACAAAAATAGCAATATTAACAACTAAGGATTATGTAAGTGTGGGAAGATTGCGAACTAAAGGCTATTTAGAAGCATTAAAAAAACACGAGATAAATCCAATTCCTGATTTGATTTTAAAAATTGACGATGAACTTCTATATGAAGATGATCACCTTGATGTTTTGGAAAAACAAGTGAGAGAATTGCTACTCATTCATCCAGATGTAAACGGAATTTTTGCTGTAAATGAGCTCTATGCTGTTGTTGCGATGAAAGTTGCCAAAGATATGGGGTATGAAATCCCCAACGATCTCCAAGTAATTGGTTTTACAGATGGAATGCTTTCAAAACACGCCACACCAACGTTATCTACAGTAAGTCAACATGGAGAATCTATGGGTGCAAAAGCTGCAGAATTACTTATTCAACGAATTGATGAGCGCGTAAATGATTTACCAAAAGAACCCACAAAGACTGTTGTTATTTCAACTAATTTAATTCAAAGAGGTTCTACAAAATAATTTGGTACAAAAAAAAATTATTTCTATGTTTGCCACATCAAAACTTATAACTCTACTTTTCACTTTTAAGTTTTGATAAACACATTTGCTGATTATCAAAATAGTACTAATATTTAATTATACTATTATGAAGAAGCAATTACTTGGGTTCTGGGATATCTGGAACATGAGTTTTGGATTTTTAGGTATACAATTTGGTTTTGCGTTGCAGGGAGGCTTTATGTCTCGTATATTTCAAACTTTGGGTGCTGATAAAGCAGATATTCCAATGCTCTGGATTGCTGCACCACTAACAGGCCTTATTGTTCAACCCATTATTGGATATTTGAGCGATAGAACATGGCATCCAAAGCTTGGACGTAGAAAACCCTATTTTTTAATTGGTGCCATTTTAAGTTCCTTAGTTCTCTTTTTTGTTCCTCATTCTCCAGTGCTTTGGATGGCTGTTGGATTCTTGTGGATTTTGGACGCCTCTATAAATAT
>CBFHNG010000048.1:0-12402 GCA_965657165.1 Flavobacteriaceae bacterium | reverse complement strand
TTGGAGGAAGCTATAGCGTTAATCAAACAAATTCGTCCCAAAAAGGCGTATTTAACCCATATTAGTCATCACATGGGCTTTCATGATGAAGTCCAAAAAGCACTACCAGAATCCATTTTTTTAGCCTACGATCAATTAGAAATTATAGTATAAATGAAATCAAAATTCCTGACATACGCACTGCTTTTTGCACTTTTAGTCATTGTTTTTCAATATGCCAATTCGAAGAGAATTATTGATAAATATGAAAAAGACATTAAAACTTATCAATCTAAAATTGAACAACTAGAAACAAAAAATTTTGAGCTTGAAACTAAGCTAAAGGAAGTTTAATTGGTGTTTATATTCTTTTTTGTAACCAGTCCTTAAATTCAAAAAAGTTTTGTGGTGCTACACCATGTCCAACTGGAAATTCACTATAGGTATGTTTTATTCCTAATTCATCAAGAATTGTTGGTGTTTTTCGAGCCCATTCTACAGGAATTACTTGATCTGAACTGCCATGTGAACAATAAAAATCGAGATGATTATAGTCCTCCGGTTGCACAGTGTTTTCTAAAAATTCAGGGCTGATATAGCCACTCAATCCAACGATATTTTTAAATTTCTTTGGATAATTGATAGCCAAAGCAATACTTAAAATACACCCTTGACTAAACCCCAATAAACTTACATTTTTAGCGTTTAAATCATATTTTTCACAAGCTAAATCAATACACTCTGTGATGGTTTTCATAGAGGCTTTGGCTTGATTAACATCATTCCATTTGTTTTGTTGTGCATCAAAATTTATAGCATACCAAGCATGGCCATAGGGTTGCAAAGGATAAGGCGCTCTAAGCGAAATGATAAATAGTTCTTCGGGAAGTTCGCTGGAAAACGAAAATAAATCATTTTCATCGCTTCCATAGCCGTGCAAAAGCACAAGAAGTGGTGCGTTTTTTTGAAGTTTTGATGGCCTTTTTACATAAAAAAGAGGGAGTGTTTTTTCATTCATCTAATGTAAGTTTTTAAAGATGTTTTGATAAAATTTCCCAACCAATGGTACCGTTGCTGTTTTACCAGTCAATGCTGAAGAAATTCCATAAAACATCAGCACCATAAAAAATACCCAAAATGATAATGTAATCCACCAGCTATCAAAATTTCCAACGGTATTGCCTAAAATAAAAAAGGTGAGCCAGAGCCCCAACGATTGGCGAATATGAAAACTTACAAATGAATTTTTCGGATTATTTTTCAGATAGGCAATAAGTAACCCCAACAGGGTAAGATAGCTTACGAACGCCATAGTTTTTTCAGATTTCATAATGAATTTTAGATAGGTTTACAGATCAATAGTACATATGTTATTGGCAATTACGCCATATACATTACCTTTCAATTGGTGGCCTAAGAATATTGAATTTTTAGATTTTGAATGGATATGTTTCGACTCAAAAATATAAGAATTTTTAGGATCAAAAAGTGTTATGCTACATTCATTTCCAACAACAATACTGTTTTCAGGAATATTGAAACGTTTTTTTCCTTTTGTTAAAAATTGTACAGTTTGTTTAGTTGTAAAAATTGAATTAAGCGCCCCAAAAGCACTTTCCAAACCTATGGTTCCAAAAGCAGCAAAATCAAATTCTACCTTTTTGTGTTCAATTGCAATTGGATTATGGTCAGAAGTCACCATGTCTATTGTTCCATCTTTTAGCCCTTCAATAAGTGCGTCTATATCATTTTGAGTTCTTAACGGAGGATTCACTTTACAATTTGTGTTATAACTTTCTACGCAAGTATCTGTAAAAATTATATTATGAATAGCCACGCTGCAACTAATGTCCAATCCTTTGGATTTTGCATCACGAATAAGTGCAACAGATTTTGCTGTTGAAATAGTTGGAATATGAAGAGCTCCACCAGTATATTCTAAAATTGAAATATCACGTGCAACTTGAAGTTCTTCTGCAAGGTTTGGATTTCCTTTCAAACCTAATCGAGTACTTGTGATATTTTCATTAATCACTCCAGCTCTTGCAATATCTTCTTCAAGGGGAAAAGTCTGTACCAGTCCACCAAAATTTGACGCGTATTGAAGTGCAATTTTTAATACATTTGGATTTGAAATCGATTTTTTATAATCTCCAAAAGCAACGCTCCCAGCAGTATACATATCATAAAGTTCTGCAAGATGTGATCCTTCTGAACCTTGTGTGAGCGCTCCAACGGCATGAAGTTGTGTTGCAGTATTTTTTGATTTTTGTTGTACAAATGCTACTTCTGAATGACTATCAATGACTGGCGATGTATTTGGATTGAGTGCAACATTTGTAAATCCAGAACGGCCTGCTACCGAAAGCCCATTGGCAATAGTTTCTCTATCTTCATAACCGGGCTCTCCAAAAGACACACTACTATCAAACCAACCTTGTGAAACATGGAGGTTTTCTAGGGAAATTTCAGGATAATTCTTGGTATTTTTTATTGAATTGGCAATTTCGATAATGCGATCATTTTCAACTAAAATATCTTGTGTTTTGTTGTGAAAATCACTTTTTACATCAAGAATTGTAGCTGATTTTATGAGTACGTTCATTTAAAAAATTTTAAGATGAGCATTTCTAAAGCCAAAAATATTAGGGCAAAAATAACAAACCATTTCCATATGGACTTAATTTTTACACTACTTTTTATGTAGTTCAAGCTACTTTCAATGGTTTCAGTGCTAAAATCAGAGAACAATTCTTCTAGGTCCAAGTATCGCAATATACTTTCTTTTCGATCGAAATTATAGCTTAAATGTTGTAAAGTATCCGACTTATAATGAAGGGTGTAATGTCCTGCTTTTTCAGGAATATCTTCGGTTGTGATTTTAAGTTTTGAATGTTGTTTGTTTTGCAGTGGAATGTAACTTTTTTCACCATTTGTCATCTGCAAAACTTCATCTGTTTTGATATTATAATTTAATTCAATTTCATTTTTATTGCCAATGGTATATTGTGTTTTTGGTAATTGATAACTTGATTTGGCGATGCTATAAAAGGTAGGGACAATCAAGGGGGAATTGATAAAATTAGAATCCTCTGAGCTGATATTTGCCGAGAATACATAAGCATTACCATAGTGTGCCAAAAAGGGAGCTTCATTTTGAAGACTCAAAAGTACATTTGATGTTGATTTTAAGGGAAAGTATTTTTTTACTTTAGGGAATTGAAAATTTTTAATACTGTTTTCAAAAACCGTTTTATAAATCGGGTGATCAAAATTGATTGTTGTCATTTTTTGATCTGATTTTATTGCTTTTTTTTGTAAAATATTTTGGCTAAGAATGCTGTTGTACTCCTCAATATTTTCGTTTGAATGTGGAATTATAACAACATTTCCTCCTTTATTCAAAAAGTCTTTGACATTGGTTATTAATGCTACCGAAATGTCTTTTAAGGCATCCAAAATAAGTAAATCTTGATTTTGCAGTTCGCTATACACTACTGCATTTATATTTTGTTCTGAAAACAAAAATTCATCATCTGTAAAAATACGTGACAAATAGGTGTTTTTTTGTTCACTAACCGCCATAACCCTAATTTTATTTTCCTTTGAAATATTAAAGTAATACGTGTCATCAAAAGCAAGTCCATTGTTATCGTCCAAAACAAGTTTTCCGTTTGTTAAAAGACTACTTTTTGGTAATGAAATAGTATTTTTAAAATTCTGATTTTTCAATACAATAGATTTCCCCAAAAGAGTTTGGTTATTGTATAAACTTAGGATCAGGCTGTCTTTAGTATTCGCGTTGCTATTTGCTTGAATTTCAATATCATATCCGTTTGTATGCGATGAAATTTCAACATTTTCAATATAAAGATTTTCTGTATTAATGGGTTTTTTATGGACTAGAAATAAGCGAAAATTAGTGTCTTTTTTTATAGTTTCAAAGGCGTTATTTGTTTGTTGAAAATCAGAAATTATGATAAAATATTTAGGATTTAATATATTTTCAGAAAACAACATTTTTCCTTTTGAAATAACAGTTTTTATGTCCAATTGATGTGCTACATATTCTATATCAAGAAGTTCATTTCGAAGGGTTTTAAACGTTCTGTTTCGATATGTTTTTGTATTTGTAAAAATATTTACATTCAGTTTTTCGTCCAAATGATTTAATACTTCTTGCACAGACCGATTTAGTAGTGAACCATTAGGGCCAAGCGCTTGCATACTGAATGAATTATCGATGTAAATTACCACTTCAGGAGTGGTATTTTTTATTTTTTGATTGGAAAAATAAGGTTGAGCAAATGCTAAAATTATACAACTGAGGGCCAATATTCTTAGCAATAGGACTAACCATTTTTTGAGGATTGCACTTTGACGCGTTTGGAGTTCAATTTTTTTTAAAAATGCAATATTTGTAAATTCTTGCCTCTTGAATTTTCGAAGATGAAATAAGTGCACCACAATTGGAATAATTAGTGCAAAAAGTGCATATAGAACTACTGGATAGACAAACTGCATCTTAAAAAACATAGTTCAAATATAATTTATTAAAATGAACACTTAGCAAAAGAAAAAGTAATCTTTCATGGCCTTTTTTTGATGGGTATCAAAATAGGTTTTTATATCCCCTTGCGCTTCATGATTTGCAACAGTAATAATGCTTTGATAGTTTTCCATTTCTGAAAGTGATTCAAAGGGTAGAAGTGTTTTTCCATATATGGTTTTACCTATTTTTTTTGGATTATCACAAATCCATCTGAAAGGAATAGTTGCTTTTGAAAGGAGTTTAGCCATTTTTTTACCTTTTGTTCCAGCTCCCCAAATGATTAAAGTTTTTGATGGATCATAAGATAATTCCAAGAAATAATTGAGTTTCAATTCCAAAAAAGAGTTTTCTGTATAATGTTCACTCGTTCTTGAAGTTCTAATGGCATAATCTCTCCAATGGTGAAATACTTCATTGCTAGGAATACATTTTAAACCATATTTAAAAAATCGAAATGCAAGGTCATAGTCTTCGGGATAGGTGTTTGGTGTAAAACCTTCGCAGCGCTCAAAATCAGAGGTGTAAACCATCCAGCAAGGCGATGGAATGACACATTCTTTATAAATTTCAGTGAAATTTTGTCCTTTTTTGGTCAAACCATTGAGCCATTTTTCGTAGCGTTTGTAACCGTCTTTTATACCCTCTTTTGAGAAGTATTTGACAAGACCTAAGGCGACATGTCCAGGGCCATATTTTTTAAGCATAGTACTCATTTTAAGTAACTTATCACTGGTCATGATATCATCGCTATCCATTCGTGTAATCAATTTTCCACTGGCTGTTGCATATGCAGTTTTAAGCGCATCAATTATGCCTATTCCTGAATTTTTAAGTAATCGAATCCGATGATCTTTTTTAGTAAAATCTGATACAATTTTTACACTATCATCCGTTGAGTGATCATCAACTACAAGGGCTTCCCAATTCGAATAGCTTTGTGAGAGAATAGATTCCAAACATTCTGGGAGAAATTCTGCTGTATTTTTTGCAGGAATAACAATGCTGACTTTTAATTCAGACATTAATATTTTGCTGCTTTTCCATCTGCAGAAGAAGCTTTGATGAATTCCCTTAAATCTTCATTAGATTGAATTAAATCCTCATTGCGCAGATACATCATATGCCCACTTCGATAACCTTTAAATGTAAACCGATCTTTCATTTTTCCACTTGGATCGATTTGCGAGAGCGTATATTTTGCACTAAAATAGGTTGTTGCGCCATCGTAATATCCAGATTGATTTAATACTTTTAAATAAGGATTTTGAGCCATGGCCAAACGTAAATTATCTCTTGTGTTGTCATTATCATTGTTCCATGGTCGAACAGGGCCAAACATGTTGTATTTTAAATCAGTTTCAAATTTCAATTCATTTTTTATATAATGATTTATTGCTGGCGTAAAAGAATGTAACCAAGAAGTAAGCTCGGCATTGTAGTCTGGGCTTGAGCCTGCTTCTTTTTTATCAATACCCAAATATCTTGAGTCCAGTCGTCCAATGGTTTGTCCTGTTTTTTCTCTCAATAATTCTTTCCAAAAAAAACTAGTTGGCACATCCAAATTGTGCTGAAGGACTGCTTTTTGACTTATCCCAGAGTAATACGCCATTTTTTCGCTAACGCTCATTTTTTCTTCTTCTGAAATAAATCCACCTTTAGCCAATGCAGGAATTAGAGTGTTTATTGTATAGTTTTCAACTTCAGGTAAAACATCTAGTAAATCTTTGGACTGAAGTTTTTCTGGTAGCATTTTGTGATGCCAAGCTGTTGCCGCATAGTAGGGGAGATTGAGCGCCGATGAAACAGGGCCACCAACACGTAAGGTTTTGTAATCTGCAGGAGAAACTAAAATCACACCGTTGAGATACATCCATTGATTTTGTTGTAAAGCCAAAGAAAGCCCCATCACGCGAGTTCCACCATAACTTTCTCCAATAATGTATTTTGGAGATTCCCATCGATTTTTTCGTGTAACAAAAGTATTGATCCATTCAGAGAGATATGCAATATCCTCATTGATGCCAAAAAACTGACTGCGATCTGGCATTTCGCCATCTTCATTAGGGATCATTCGTGAGTAAGCAGTATTTACAGGATTTACAAATACAATATCAGCAACATCCAAAATGGAATTTGGATTACTTTTAAATCCATAAGGTTGAACAGGGTATCCTTCTTCATCAACCTTTAAAATTCGAGGTCCAGTATAGGCCATATGCATCCAAACTGACGCTGAACCAGGTCCGCCATTGAATGAAATAATCAATGGACGCTCTGCACGACTTTTAACGTTATTTCGAGTGTAATAGGTGTAAAAAAGACTGGCAATAACAGTACCTTTTTTGTCCCATACGGGTTGCATACCCGTTTCGGCAGTGTAGTTGACGGAAACTCCTTTTATGGTTGTTTTATGTTGTGTAATGACAGAGGTGTCTACAGGAACTTCCAAGTTTTGAGAAACACCAAAATTTAAACATAGACTTAATAAAATGATAATAGTATTGCGCATGATGGATTGTATTTTGAACCCCTAAAATACAACAAATGATTTGAAATAACAGTCTGCTAATTGATAGCTATGACTAAAGCTCCAAATTTGCTAATGTTGATGTTATAATTTGTTGCGCTTTTTCTTTTTCGCTTTCATGAACAAAAACATCTTGATGGCCATATGTTGTTGGGCCAAACCCAGCCAAACGTCCAGATTCTGTTTCATCTTTAATGATTGCTGTAATACCTTGATCGTCAAGGTTTTTACGAATCAATTCTACGATAATAAAACTTCCACCATAAATTTTGTGGTACGCCATTTTTAATTATTTTTTAAATTAAGACAACAAAATTAATACCAAATCTATGATGATTTCTAAAATGTATTTAAATAACTGAAACATAATTTAGTTTTTACAATCTAAGCATTCTAAGGCGTTGGATTTTACTTTTAAAAAATGTTCTTCTTCTCCATTTTTCAAAAGGTCTTGATGTTTATCATAATTTCGATGGAATGTGTAAGTGTTTTTATGTGCATACAACACAGCATCTCTAGGAAGCGTTACAATAACTTCAATCCCTTGATCTCTAAATTTATGACTAATATCAGTCGTAAAATAGGAGTTCAGCATTAGTGTATTTTTATCAAAAGTATATCCATATTGTACGTTTTCCGCGCGTTTTTTTGCGAGTTCATAGGTTTTTCCACGAGAAGATTTTTCAACAGAAATAGAACCTAATGAGTCATTTGTAGAACGTACAATCAGTCGAATGTTAGAACCATAAATCAACTGGTTTTGATTATCGTCTCTGTAGACTTTAAACTCATCACTTTTAAATATATCTCTATATGTTAATTTTGTGTAATTAGCATTTTTAGACATTTCCAAAAATAAGGTGTCATTTTGAGTCACTGGAAGTTCATTTATTTTTGTGACATAGGCTTTTTCTTTAAAATCAACGAGTTGTAGTACACTAAATACAACAAGGTTCAAAACGGCAATAATCCATATAACAAATAATGAAATACGAGTCTTTTTGTTGAGGAATGTGCTTTTTATTTTCAACAATCGTAGTCCAAGAAAAACAACAAATAATGGTGGAATAATAACTGTAACTAGCAAAACAACTGTCATCCACCAAAGCGGTATATTTGTTGTATTCAACAGGCTTTCAATTTCAATTCCTGGAATTGTTACTCCAAAAATTCCTAATGTCAAAAAGCTAATCGTTGTTGTGATTATTGCAAAAACTCCAGAAACAATTAATAAAATTCCAAGTACTTTAATAAATAATTTAAAAAGGATAGATAAAAATGAGCTAAGGGCTTCAAAAAAGGAACGAGATTTATTTTGTAATGCATTTAAATCTTGTTGTTTTACTTTTTCAGTCACTTTATCTAAATGTTCTTTTACATTACCAAACCCTTCTTTAACTTGTTCTTCTATATTGGTAATGTTAATGGGCTTTCCCATCATTGACAGTTTTTCGGCTGTTGTATTTGCAGCTGGAATCAAACACCACAAAATCACATAAAGCAGTACTCCTGTGCCAAGGCCAAAAACGAGTAATATCCAAATCAATCGCACCCATAGCGCTTCAATACCAAGATAGTGTCCTAGTCCCGCAGAAACACCGCCTACAAATGCATTTTCTTTATCTCGAAATAATCGCTTGGTGTTGTTATTTGTATGTTCATCAGTAGTGTTATTATGGTTTTCATCATCAATGTTATAATCTTCAGGTTGTCCCATGATATTAATAATATCTTCAACAATTTTTGAAGTGATGACTTGTTGGCTAGAACTGATGCGTTCCGAAAATAGTTCTGCAATTCGTGCTTCAATATCAGCAATAATTTCTGATGTCCCTTGTTCGTTTTGCATGGAGCGTTTTACAGCAGCCAAATAGTTTTGGAGTTGGTTGTATGCATCTTCATCGATATGAAAAAAGAGCCCTGCTAAATTTATACTTATTGTTTTTTTCATTTTTTAGTTTGATTTTGGGTGACAACAGAAACTGCAGTTTGCAAAGCGTTCCATGTTGTGTTTAATTCTTTTAAAAATAGTTTTCCAGATTCAGTTAATCCGTAATACTTGCGTGGAGGCCCAGTGGGCGATTCTTCCCATCGGTATTCCAAAAGGCCAGAGTTTTTTAAACGGGTGAGTAGCGGGTAAATTGTACCTTCTACCACCAGCATTTTGGCATCTTTTAGCGTTTCCAAAATTTCTGCAACATAGGCGTCTTTGGGTTCTAAAACGGACAGAATACAGAATTCCAAAACCCCTTTTCGCATTTGCGCTTTGGTATTTTCTAACTTCATGTTTTATTTAAAATTTCTACAAATCTATACATTAAAAGGTATTATGTATTACATAGTATTATACTTTAACATATATTTAACATATTTAAACATCATTAATATTGACTATATTAGCAGTATAACATTAGTATAAACAATATTGACACCGAGTAAATTCAATCTTTTTTTGATCTACAATCTACCTTCAGCTTTTTTGTGTGGGGTAAGAGTAAAACACATTGATGCAGAGTGCTGTCGAGTTCATGTTCGGCACAAATGGATTAATAAAAACCCATTTAAGTCCATGTTTTGGGCCGTTCAAGGAATGGCAGCCGAGCTTTCCACAGGAGCACTTATAATAATGAAAATCAAGCAACTAAATAGAAATATGTCGATGCTGGTCATCAAAAATGAAGCACAATTTACAAAGAAAGCTAAGGGCCAAATTATCTTCTCGTGTACTCAAGGAAAAGAGATTGATAAATTATTGCAAAAAGCTATTGAAACAGGAACTGGGCAAACAATAACGCTTACTGCAGAGGGGCGTGACGCCTCTGGTGATGTAGTTTCTGTATTTGATTTTCTCTGGAGTGTAAAACTAAAGTCCTAAATGTTAAATTTTTTGGTGGCTTTATTTTTTTTTCTAATTTTATTGAAACTGTAAATCACACTGCCTATATATCAAAATTACTTTTAATTTCTAAATCTAAAACAAATGGCAAGAGCAATGTTTGAGTATACCAAAATGGTACTCAAAAAAGTAAGTTTTGACACCAACCTATTTTGTACTGAAGTCAAAAAAGCGATGGAACGCTTATTACCTTATGAAATTGAGGAATTAAAAGTATTTATTGAATCTTTAATCAAAATTAATCCTGATTTGAGACGCTGTTCGGTCTATTTGGTTTAATTTTTATTTCGCCACAGGGCTAATGATTTCTACGTTTTGAAAGGCAATAGCACCTCGAATAATTCCAGAAATACTTTTATGCAAGGCGTCAATAATTTGAATTTTCAATTCGTTACGATTGTAAATTAAACTCACTTCGCGTGCTGGAGAAGGCGCTTTAAAATGACGTAAATTTTGTTGTTCTTTTTCTTTTAAATCGATGGTATTCAGATAGGGAAGTAGTGTCATTCCCATCCCTTCATTGGCAAGCTTGACCAACATTTCGATACTTCCACTTTCCAATTGAACGGCTTTATCCTCAGGCTGTTTTAGTGTTTTACATAAATTTAGAACACCATCTCTAAAACAATGCCCATCCTCTAAAATCAACATATCATTGATATCTAAATCTTCGGGTTCAATGTGTTTTTTGTGTGCCAACCGATGGTTGGATGGAATATACCCTACAAAAGGTTCATAATACAATACACGTTCTTTTATGGATTCTATTTTGAGTGGGGTAGCGGCAATGGCCGCATCCAGATGACCGTCGTGGATACGTTGAATTAATTCTTCTGTGTTGAGTTCCTCAATTTTGAGTTTAATTTTCGGGTATCTTTTGATAAAGGTTTTAAGAAACATCGGCAGAAGTGTTGGCATTACCGTGGGGATAATCCCTAGTTTGAATTCTCCACCAATAAAGCCCTTATCTTGATCTACAATGTCATTAATACGATCGGCTTCTGCAACAATATTTTTTGCTTGATTGACAATTTTTTGACCGACTTGGGTCAGTTTAATAGGTTTGGTATTTCTATTAAATATTTGAATCCCCAACTCATCCTCTAACTTTTGCACTTGCATGCTTAGAGTAGGTTGTGTTACAAAACAATGTTCTGCGGCTTTTGTAAAATTTTGATGCTCGGCCACGGCCAAAACATAATGCAATTGAGTGATGGTCATATTCGTGTTTTATACAAATGTATAATTTTTATCTATTATTTTTTAGATTTTAATAGACAAATAAAAAAGCCCCCCTAAGAGAGCTTTTTTAAAAGTATGTTGTAATAATTTAATTGATAAACCCACGATCACGCATTAGGGCTTCAATTTGTGCATCACGACCTCTAAATAGGCGGTAGGCCTCTGCGGGGTCAATAGAATTACGTGGTGCAAATAAGTATTTTACAAGTTTATTGGCCATATCTTCATCATAAAATCCGCCTTCACTTTCTGTAAAGGCTTCAGCGGCATCAGCTGTAAGGACATCCGCCCACATATAGCCATAATAGGCCGTGGCATAGCCCTCTCCAGAAAACACATGACCAAAGTGCGGTGTTCGGTGGCGCATCGGTAGTTCCTTTGGCATATTTAGAGCGTCTAAAGTTTCTTTTTCAAAAACACCGACATCCATGCCTTCTGGGTCGGCAAGGTGGAGTTTCATGTCCATTAATGCAGAAGCTAAATATTCTGTAGTTCCAAAGCCTTGATTAAAGGTTGCTGCTTTTTTAATTTTTGCTACTAAAGCATCTGGGATAACTTCTCCAGTTTTGTAATGCACTAAATATTTTGAGATGACTTCATCTGTTGATAACCAACGTTCCAATAACTGTGATTGAAATTCGGTATAATCACGAACACCACCATTTAGGGTGGGGTATTTTACATTTGAAGAAAAGAAGTGCAACGCATGACCAAATTCATGGAAAAAAGTTTCGGCATCGTCCCAAGAAATGAGGACTGCTTCGCCTGGCGCAGCTTTTATGAAGTTAGAATTGTTGGAAGCCAAAACGGTTTTTTTACCATCAAAAGTGGTATGGCTTCGGTAGGTTGTGGCCCATGCCCCAGAGCGTTTTCCCTCTCTTGCAAAGGGATCTAAATACCATAGACCAATGTGCTCTCCTGAATCCAAATCTGTAACTTCCCAAACGTTTACATCTTCATGAAAGACAGGAACACTACCTACAGGAACAGGTTCAAATTTGTAATTAAATAATCGTCCTGCAACATAAAACATCGCTTCGCGAAGTTTATCTAATTGTAAGTATTGTTTGACTTCATCACTGTTTAAATCATATTTTGCAACACGTACTTTTTCGGCATAATAGCGGTAATCCCATGGTTCAATAGTGATATTATCACCATTGGTATTAGCAATAGCTTGCATATCGGCGACTTCTTCAGCGACTC
>CBFHNG010000047.1:0-13250 GCA_965657165.1 Flavobacteriaceae bacterium | reverse complement strand
ATTATAATTCCAAGAAGAATTGCAAAAAACAACATCATAAAAGTAAAACGTGTTTTGCTGACTTTAAGCATCATGATGTTGAAAAGACTAAACGTTGCCCAAAATGCCAAGGTGATTAGCAAAGCTACAGAAAGCACTAGCAATACATCATTAAAAGCTGAAAAATCTAAACTTATATGGGGTAATAATCTATGTAAAAACTTTAATTCATCATAAAAAATAATATTGTGAAACGATGCCAAAAGCCCAATAGAAATAATCCCAAAAAAAACAGTAAAAATATTCTTTAAAACACCTGAAGATAAAAGGAAAATTGAAAAAATTAAGGGAATAAAATACAGTCCCGCTAAAGGATAAAAAATTGTGGCTAACGCAATCCAAAATCCTGAATCAAATAATTTACGTTTAATGTTAGTGTTGCTTTTCAAGCTAAAAATGCGTCTAAAACTCAATAAAATAAAAAGGTTTGAAAGTAAAATAGAATGATTTGAAAGCGATTTTGGCAGCAACACGAAAAACAAACACAAATAAAATGCCGCAAAGCTATTATTTTGAGTTAAATCATTTTTTGTGATGACAAATACAAAGACAAATAATGCTATAAAAAATATAATAAAAGCAAAGAATTCTTTAAGATAACTTACTGGTAATGCGTCTGTTTGATACGTATCAAAGCGTTGAAAAACAAAAACACTCACAAGCAAAAATAAAAAGATGATATAGTGCGATGGTTTAGATGTTTTAAAAAAGCTTGTAATCATTTGATGTGTTGCTTATATTTGCAACGTAAATATAAGATTATTCTGTGCGGAAGCACAAAATGATAAATTTTTTAAAAACACATCATGAAAGATTTTTTTGCAGGTATCCAGGAGTTTTTTGAATCCGTATTGTTCGTTCCTTTTAATGTCTTAAGAGAAACGGAACTCGAAAATTGGTGGATTGCCAATCTTGTGACGTGGATATTCTTGGTTATTCTTATAGTAAGCTTTACCTACTGGATGCTACAACTTAAGTCATTTAATGACAATAATGAAGAGGATAAAAGTATTTCCTCACATTCATTTTTATAGATCAAATCCTAGATCTTTTCTAAAATTCATGCCTTCAAAATTTATTTTTGAAACCTCAGTGTAGGCTTTTTCTAAAGCATTTTTATAATCAGCTCCAAACGCTGTAACAGCCATGACTCGACCTCCAGACGTCACAACCTCATCATTGTTATGTTTTGCGCCAGCATGAAAAACGAGCGCATCTTTGACATTCTCAAGCCCAGATATTATTTTGCCCTTTTCATAGGCTTCTGGATAACCCCCTGAAACAAGCATAACAGTAGTTGCTGTTTGCGGATTGATTTCTAAATTAATTGTATTCAAAGTTTGATTTTTTATAGCTATAAAAATCTCCATCAAATCTGTATTAATTCTTGGTAAAACAGCTTCTGTTTCGGGATCGCCCATACGTACATTATATTCTATAACAAATGGCTCGTTGTTGACCACAATGAGTCCAATAAATATAAACCCTTTGTATGGTGTATTGTCTTTTTTTAGGCCTTCAACTGTTGGTTTTACAATACGCTCTTCAATTTTGGATAATAATATTTCATCAGCAAAAGGCACTGGAGAAATAGCACCCATACCGCCTGTGTTAAGCCCTGTATCCCCCTCTCCAATACGTTTATAATCTTTTGCTGTGGGCAAAATTTTATAGTGTAATCCGTCTGTGAGCACAAAGCAACTCAATTCAATCCCATCCAAAAATTCTTCGATAACAACTTTGGTGCTTGCGGCGCCAAACTTGGAATCAACTAACATATTTATTAGTTCAGCTTTTGCTTCTTCAAGATCATCAATAATAAGAACGCCTTTCCCTGCGGCAAGCCCGTCGGCCTTTAAAACATAAGGTGGTGAAAGTGTTTCTAAAAAAGAAAACCCTTTTTCAAGATCATTGGCTGTAAAACTTTGATAGGCCGCTGTGGGAATATTGTGGCGAAATAAAAATTCTTTAGCAAATTCTTTACTTCCTTCTAGTGTAGCAGCAGCTTTTTGAGGGCCAATTACGGCAACATGTTTCAAGGCATCATCATTTAAAAAGAAATCATGCACACCATTTACCAAAGGGTCCTCTGGGCCCACAACAACCATTTCTATGTTGTGGTTTAAAACTGCAGATTTGATGCCTTCAAAATCAGTTACTAAAATATCTAAATTTGTGGCAACAGACAAAGTCCCTGAGTTGCCTGGTGCTACATACAAATCGGTACACAAAGGGCTTTGTGCAATTTTCCATGCAAATGTATGTTCTCTTCCTCCTGATCCTAATACTAAAACGTTCATTGGTTAATATGCTTTTTCGTCGCCCTTGATGGCCTTAATTATGGTTTGAATAATAATTTTGAGATCCAAAAGTAAGGACCAATTTTCAATATAAAAAATGTCATATTTTACACGGCCAATAATATCCTTATCCGTCTCCACTTCACCTCTATATCCGCTCACTTGCGCCAGTCCTGTAATCCCTGGTTTTACAAAGTGACGCACCATAAATTTATCAACCTTGTTGGCATACATTTCTGTATGACTCAACATATGAGGGCGAGGTCCAACAACGGACATATCACCAATAAAAACATTAAAAAACTGTGGAAGTTCGTCGATACTTGTTTGCCTGATAATTTTTCCAATTTTAGTAATACGATGGTCTTCTTTTGAGACTTGTATGATATTTGCTTTTTTATTGGGCACCATCGATCGAAATTTAAAACAATTGAATGTTTTGTAATTGTAACCATTTCGTTGTTGTGTAAAAAACACAGGGCCTTTGGATTCCAACTTGATTAGAATAGCGATTAAGGGGGTCAACCAAGACATGATAAAGACAATGACCAATAGTGAAAAAATAAGATCAAAAATTCGTTTTAACTCCAAGTTAAAAGAATCATCCAAAGGAATAGATCTAAATTCTAATATAGGAACAAGACCATAAAAATCACGTTTTAAGTCTTTATTTAAAACAGTGTTTTGCTCTGGGACAAATTTGACCACTTTTAAATTATTATCTGCAAATTTTGTAATGACTTTGACGTCCTTGGAGTCCAATTCTGAAAGTGAGCAATAGATCTCATCAATACCCTCGTTTTTTATATATTCAAAAAGAACAGTTAAATCTACTGATGCTCTGTTTTTAAAAGAAACAACTTTGGTGTTGATAAAACCAGATTCTGGAGTACTATTAAAAAATTCTTCAAGGTTTTTTGCTTGTTTACTATCTCCAAGTATTATTGTTTTTCGTGTATTGCCTTTTAGGTATGCTCGGTAGTGCTTTAAAAGAAAAAACAGTGTGTATTTAAAAAAAGAAATAAGGGTGAAACAAACAAGAATATATTTTAGGACTTGTGTTGGGTTGATATTGTATTGAGGAAAAATGCCTGCATAGGCAAACATTAACAATGTGAAAAACAGTCCTTGTCGTATAATTAAATTGAATACACGAACAACACTAGAATAACGATGAACTTCGTAAAATTTTGAGATTAAAGCTGTTATTATCCAGCCTATTGAAATAAGTAGCAAAAACCTAGAATCAGAGATTTGAGAGGAAAGCCATAGCTGTGCTACAACATTAATTATTATAAGATCAATGATGTAGAAAATAGGCTTAATCAGCCACGAATAACGTCCTTGTCTGAAACTGCTCACTAGCGTTTGATGTGTTTAGAAAAGTCTTTATGATCGACTTTAAAAAGTTTTGATTCAGGTAATGTTCTAAAATACTCCAATGTCCTTTTCATGCCCTCACTTCGTTTGACTTTAGGCGTCCAATTTAATATTTTTTTTGCTAAGTTGATGTCGGGTTGACGTTTTAATGGATCATCTTTAGGGAGGGGTTTATATTTTATTTTTTGATTGGTGTTGGTGAGTGCTAATATTTCTTGTGCAAATTCTAAAATAGTAATTTCATCAGGATTTCCAAGATTAACGGGTAATGTATAGTCACTAAAAAGCAATCGATAAATACCTTCAATTAAATCATCAACATAACAGAATGAACGGGTTTGTTGGCCATCTCCGAATACGGTAAGGTCTTCACCTCTGAGCGACTGCCCCATAAATGCGGGGATTACTCGGCCGTCATTCAGGCGCATACGAGGGCCATAGGTGTTAAAAATACGGGCAATGCGAGTCTCTAACCCATGAAAACGATGATAGGCCATGCTCAATGCTTCTTGAAAGCGTTTGGCTTCGTCGTAGACCCCTCGTGGTCCAATGGCATTAACATTCCCCAAGTATTCTTCTGACTGTGGATGTACAAGTGGATCACCATAGACTTCTGAGGTGGAGGCGATTAAGATTCTGGCTTTTTTAGCTTTGGCGAGTCCTAATAAGTTGTGTGTTCCTAACGACCCTACTTTGAGGGTTTGAATAGGAATTTTTAAATAATCTATAGGACTCGCGGGAGAGGCAAAATGTAAGATATAATCTATAGTTTGGGCGATATTTATATGATTTGTAATATCATGTTCTATAAACTCAAAATTAGGGTGATTAAA
The DNA here is from genome assembly GCA_965657165.1 of Flavobacteriaceae bacterium. Lineage (GTDB taxonomy): Bacteria > Bacteroidota > Bacteroidia > Flavobacteriales > Flavobacteriaceae > UBA3537. Next base: position 8,698 of record CBFHNG010000047.1, on the reverse strand, counting down.
AAGGTGCTGAATATTTTTTTGATCTCCAGTAATGTAATTGTCTATCCCAATAACCTGAAATCCTTCACCAATAAAACGATCACAGAGGTGTGATCCTAAAAAGCCTGCGGCACCAGTGATGAGAACGGTTTTGGACATAACAATCTATTTGTCATGCCAAATATAATTAGATTGTTTGGTTTGGTTAAACTAAAGGAGGAGAAATTAATTTGTCTGCAACAAGGAATCAACTTTTTGTATCATTCTACTTAGAACATATTGTTTTGAAAAATTAGAAATAACAAAATTTCTTGCATCTTCTCCCATTTTTTTACATTCTAAAGGATCATTCATTAATTTATCTAATTCATTAATTAAACTTTTGGAGTAATTATTATAAAATAATCCTGCATTAGAATTTTCAAAAATTGTTTTTACTTCAGAACGCTCACTACCTAAAACCAAAGATGGTTTACCACTAGCCATCATGCCTAAAATTTTAGAGGGCATGACCGTATCAATCACATCTGCTTTTTGAAATAGAACATGAAGATCTGCACTGCATAATAAGCTTGATAATTCTTCATAATCTACTGGAGGATAATATGATGCTATATTAAGCTTCTTAACCTGCTCTTTTAACCATGCTCTTTTTGCACCATCCCCAACAATAATTACTTCATATTTACTGTCATCTAAATCTTTACAAAACTGAATAAAAGCATCCCAATCTTGTTTATCTCCTATGTTGCCAGAATATAAAATCTTAAGTTTATTTGATATTAGATATTTATGTTGAATCGCTGTTTCTGGATTTATCTTTTTTTCATCGATCCAATTGGGTAAAAAGAAATTTTCAGACTTAGTTTTAGACCCCAATCTAGACAACATACTATTGCTTATTGTGCTAGATACATCTGCTTTTGAAAACAGCCGTTTTTCTAGCTTAAACAAAAATGAGTAAATGCCTTTGCTTTTATTACTTACTCCAGTTTGTAAAGCAGCATCAAACTCGAAATCCTGAACATGTACCCAAAGTTTAGACTTATGTCTAAGTTTTAAAAACCAGCCTAATAAAATAGATGATGTAAAGGGAACAATTGAAATCACTAAATCTGGTTTTGAAACTCTAAAAATATTGATAAAACTCCCTAAAGTAAAACTAATGAGGTGTAAAATACGTTTAAAAAAGGTTGGGTTAGTAGGAACATATTGCCTGCATCTGAAAACACTTACGCCATTTATAGTTTCACTTAAAAAATACGTCTTTGATTTGTATTTTTCATGAATTTCCCATTGTGGATAATATGGAAAACCTGTAATTACTGTTACTTGATAACCTTTACTAGCAAAGTCTTCCGCCTTTTGAGTAGTATACAGCCCTATAGCACTATCTTCTGGATAATAGTTAATTCCAATGATTGTGATTTTTTTACTCAAGCTTTCTATTTTTAATGCTCTTTGCGGGTGAACCTACGTATACTTTATTAGCATCAAGATCTGAAAAAACAGAACTTCTTGCACCAACAACAACACCATCTTCAATGTTTATTCCTGGAGCAATATAAACATCTGTAGCTAACCAGCATTTTGAGCCTATATTTACATCTTCAGCATATATTCTAAAATCTTCTGAATTGTAATCATGAGTTCCTGTACAAATATAACTTCTTTGAGAAATAACAGTGTTTTCTCCAATTTTAATATTTCCTAAAGAATATAAAACAACGTCATCTCCTATCCAGCTATAATCACCGATTGAAACCTTCCAGGGATAGGTTATTCTTGCAGAAGGTCTGATAATTACATTTTTTCCAATTTTGGCGCCAAATAATCTTAACAAAAAACGTCTCCATGCATAGAGAACTTGCGGGGATAGCCGAAAAAAAACAGCATAGACCACCCACCAAAATTGTACTATTATTTTAGATTTTCCTCTAAAATCGCTTGGTGTATTATATCTACTTAAATTTTGAAAATTAAAATCCATAATTATTTTATCAAAATGTTCTCTAACCTGTTTATAAACTTTGATTCTCTTAAATTCTCACTAAAATTATAGTTAGCTTTTAACATCTCATCGTGTTCACCAATATTATTAGAAAGAAGCTGTAACTTTTCACTTATAGATTCAGAACACTCTTTCATTATATAAATAATGTTCTTTTCTGAAAAATTATCCTGTAATGATTGATGTATTGTGCTTACAACTATATTTCCTGTTGCCATAGCCTCCAATATTGATATTGGAAGTCCTTCAGTTAGATAAGAAGGAAAAACAAAAGTATTACCCCAAATTAATAAATCTTTTTTTTCTTTTTCTTTCACTATACCTAAATATTCTATGTTTTCAGAAGTATTTAGTTCGAGAGACACTTTTTGATAAATTTTTTCATCAATATTACCTGCTACTTTGGCTTTAAAAGAAATTTTATTTTTATTTAATTCTTTTAAGGCTTTTAGCAAATAAAAAATCCCTTTTTCAGTCATTAAATTGCTCAAATATACTATTCTCAGCTTCTTATATTCCTTTTGTTTTTTTTCACTAGCAGATAAGAAAAATTCATCCTGTACAAAGTTTGTTAAGACTTTGATGTTTTTAAGTTTTAAAAATGGGGTTAAATTGCTTTTTAGGGATTCTGATAGTACTATCCCTATTGATGCTTTTGTAAGTACTAATTTTACCAATTTCTTTTTAACCAAACCAAATGAGCGATAATTTTCTCCTAAGACATTACCGTGTAAATGAATAATAATTTTTTTAGTCGTTATCCAAGAAAAAAATATAAATAAAGAATATTTAATTATGCCCAAAAAACTTTGGCCTATACTTATGTATATTATATCACTAAACGGAACTTTGTATATTTTTAGATATATTTTTAAAAAATCTATTGCTTTTTTTAATGAAAAATTACCAACAGATTCTTCAAACCTTTTTAAAGAAGTATCTATTAAGTCTACTTTATGTCCTTTCCTAATCAACCCTTTATATACAACTTTATTAGAAATAGATAATCCTGTTATGGGTTCTGGCATTGGGCCAATAATTAATATTTTTTTAGGTTTCACAATCTAAGTTATTTTTGTAATGATTTAAAAGCAAAGTAATTAATTATAAATGTAAAAATTATTACACCATTTTGCCTTTCTAATATATTTTCCGTCAGCATTACAATGATAAAAAAAACTAACAAACTTAAATACAATCTGTTTTGTAAACTAAAAGCCAATTTAAAGTTATATATAAGCATAAATAAAAACACTATAAGTCCTACTATTCCAGCTTTCATGGTTATGCTTAAGAATTGATTGTGTGTGTTAAATTTACTTTCATAAAGATAATATAACTCCTTTTTGTAGCAATTATAAAGTGCTTGTTTATCATCATTAATTCCAAATCCAAAAATTGGTTTTTCCTTAATTTTTTGAACAGCACATTTATATATATTTAGTCGGTTGTTAACAGAATTGGTTTCATTATTCTTTGAATAGGATTCAGGTTCTGTAATTTTTTGCATACGTGCTCTTGTTGATGGAATAACCATCAATAAAAGCAAACAAGTAGTCAAAAGAACTGTCATTTTTAACATAACTTTATTTTTGAAAAACAACAACAAACTTACAATTGAAGCTATAATAACCCCTTTCCTTGACAAGAACAATAGAAATAATACAATAACTAAGACACTCACAATCTTAGATACTGATAATTTAATATTGTCAGAGGTTATTCTTTTAAACCAGTAAATTATGGCTATCCCCAATAATAAAGATGAATAAATTGGGTGATCATAAACGATAGGAATGGTTTTACTAAGTTGGTTGATATAAAACATATAAGGGTAATCTTCCGTAAATAAGCCTAAGCAGATGATATAGATAAATCCAATGCTCGAATACAAAAAGCAGGAGATGTAAAATACATTAAAAAATTGATGTTCTTTTGCGTCTTCAAAGATACTCTTGTTGCTAATAGAAAACACCAAAAAAACAAAAGGCATTATTAATAAGGAAAGCCCTGTTTCAAACACCTTTATTGTGCTTTTATCTTGACTTATAAACAAATAAACTATTATATATAATATGTATAAGGCACTATTTACAAAAAATAGCTTATGAAAAGAAAGTTTTGGTGATTTAATTAACATAAAAATAACTTGAATAATTAATAAAATTACCAAAACTCCTCTATGTTCAGAGAAAAAAAGCGGATAGACTCCGAAAAGCAAAAACGGCAAATTATGATTAATATAACTTCTTAAATTTCTAGATATTTTAAATCCCATTGGCATTTAATTTTTTTTTGATTTAGATCGTTTTAGTAAGAGTAATATCATTTTTCTTAATCCACGCATAATCCAAACAAAAAAAAGTAAAAAGAAAGCATAATAAATGTATCTAAAGGCTGATCGGAGATGATACTCAAAACTATAGACTATAAATAGTAGTAAAATAAGCATTAAAAAGAATGCTAAATTTCGCTTGTTTGATATTAACTCTTTTCTAATGACTTTTTCAAAGAAACCAAAGAAAGCTCCAATCGAAGTAAAAAATAGTGAAATAAAGATAAACCCTCCTTGAAATACTTGCCCGTGCAAGGTGTAAGGCATAAATCTTGTAATAAGTAATTCTTTTGCAACTTCTGGCCACCCTGCAAGAGCTCCTGGTAATGGGTTTAGACTTACAAACATGTGATACCAATCTGTAGTATAAAGGGACATAGTTTTAGCAGTTGCAAAAACACCAAATATAAACGAATAATATATATTAAATGAAAACGATTCGATTACATAAGCATCTCCAGAAAGAATAGTATTTAAATATGGTTTTAAGCCAAAAGTTTCAAAAGTTCTAAATCTCATTAAATATGATAAAATAAGGAACGAAGCTCCCATTTTAGCAAAAAATTTTAGACTATTTTTTAAGCTGTATTCTGAACTTAAATACGCAAAGAAAAAGTAAATAACTAACAATAAAAAGGCAGTCCTTGAACCCGTACTAAATGTTAACAAAAAAATGGCAAACATCAAAGTGTTGCAGGCCAATTTTTTTGTCTTTGAAGCAACTCCCAGACCAATGGCAACTACAAGTGATAGAATTTTTGCAATAGTAATTAAAGTCTTATTCATAGACTTAGGGATATACTCATCCCGAAACCATAACCCTGAACCATATGTGGATAGGTAAAAACCCACTATAAAAAATGTTAGAATCCCAGCAATAAGTAATATTCTTGAACTATTATTATTTATTTGCCCAAATAATTTCTTATTTAAGTTTTCTCTATAAAGCTTACGAATATTTGGAGCTGAGATAAAGTGGTACATTAAAAATCCAAGAATAAAAAGAATATCGGCAAGAATATAATGATTAAGTACAAACCAAAACCTTGCACTACTTATCTCATCTACTTTAACCAAAGAAAATTTTTCATCGTAAAAATGAAAATATAACGTTGAGAAAACTAGGATCAGCAAATTAAACAACAAAAACAAATAAACTGGGCTTATTATTAAAAATCTTAAAGTTTTAGTTAGGAACTTAAACATTCCAAGAAAAACGATAAATAAAATAAACCCTAGTAACATAAGACTAATTATAAATAGGTTTACTTCAGTTTATATCTGTTAAGTATTCTTTCAACTAAAGTTTTTTTTGCTATTAAAGTAGCTTCTTTTAAAGTATCTTTCTTTCTTAACTCAATCTTATTTTTATTAAAAAAGTATTTTAGATTCACTAAATCAAAATAAACTAATAACGCAGAATCTTTGACAATGATTCTACTATTTTCCTTATTAAATACTATTTTATCAAATTTAATATATGTTTCTGATGATTTGGGTAATTGAATTTTAAGTTCATAAGGGGTAGTCTCTTCTGGAAAAACATATTTAAGCCGTTGCCATGCATTAGGCTTTTTAATTAACTTTGCAATTAAAGAATCATTCTCTATTGTATTATCATCGAAATAGAGTTTTACATAATCGTTAAAAGCAAAAATTCCATCAAAAAATAATTTCAAATTTTTCGAATCGTCTACCTTTATTTCTATATTTTCCTTTTGGGTCTGATCCGGTATTGTTTCTTTTTTATCACTTTTACAACCTACTCCTAAAATGATTATAATAAATAATAACTTGTGTCTTGCTTTCATAAATACTATTTTGTAAATAATCCAAAAATAGATAAATTAATCTTATCTTTTTTAAAAACATATAATAACCCAAAAATATTCCAAAAAGCAAATGAGAAAGCAGTACTTATTGCTGCTCCTATCATTTCATGTTTTGGGATTAATAAAAGGTTCATTCCAACATTAATAATTAAAGCGACAAATAAAAGTTTCTGCAAAAAAAATTGTCTACCTGTCATATTTAAATAAAGGGCAACTGGACCACATAGAGCATTAACTATTTGCCCCAAGAGGATTATATAAAGTGTCATTTTAGCTATAGCATAATTAGAACCAAAAATAGATAAAATAAAATTTGCGCTAAAAATAATAACAAGAATTAATGGCACTGATAAGGTTATATTTAAAGTAGTAGCTTTTTTTATAACTGTTTTTAATTCAAGGTTATTATTGCTGTAAAATAATTTAGATATCTGGGGGGCTATAGTTGCATTAATTGAAGTCAAAATAATTCCTACTACAGCAGAAATTTTGATAGCTACACCATAATAAGCAATAATGTCTATTGAATAGTACTGCTCAAGTGTGTACACATCAAAACTCTGCATTATTAGTAATGAAATAAGGCTAAAAGACATAGGGAACGAAACATTTAAAATTTCCTTCAACCCTACTTTGGATGTCTTTGACCCTAGATTTAACTTTTTCATTCTAAAAACAATAATTAAAGTCATAATAATTGCTAACAATCCAAAAGAAAATATAATTGCATCCAATAACCGTTGAGTCTGATTACTAAAAATAAGTATTAAAGTAAAAACGAAAAAAATACCATATCTGCCTAGATTTCTAAAAATTTCTGAAGTATATAACAAGCCTAAAGCCCTTATGACCTCAAAGTTCAATAGACTTAAAGAAAAAGGAAATAAGCATAGAAATACTCTGTATAATACGGGGGCTACATCTGGATCCTTAAAATAAGTTATATCAGTGAATTGAGACAGTATTATGAATAGTAGGAAAAAACTCAAAAACGTAATTGATAAAAGTAACAGTTTGCGCTTGTAAAGTGATACCACTTTACCAAATTGCTGTTCTGCTTCAAATCGCCCTGAAAACTGCATAAAAGAGTTATTCATACCAAGTAAGGTAAGGGCGCCTAAAAGCACTATAGTGGAATTAAAATAATTATACTGACCTACTAATGTTTCTTTTGCGTTATTAGTAATCAAAACCATGGTTAACATTTGCAATCCTGCTCCAACAACTCTTATTAAAAGTACATAGAGGCTTTTACGGATTACTGCATCCTGTTTTAATTCTATAATTTTTTTACCAATATTCATTCACCTAATTACCAGTAAAAATCCTCTTCATAACCCAGCTTTATCAACAAATCTCCAGCATAGTGCTTAAAGATATCTTTAGCTTCTTCATTGAAATAGTTTTTCCAATCTCCAGAAATACCTTTTCTTAAAAAACTGTTGGTATTTTCCTCTCCTGGCTTTCTCTTAGTCTGGTTTTCAAAAGAATATTTACTCACTACTTTTTGGATGATGTCTTTAGAAACATCTAAATCTGAAAATTGCTGATCAAAAAACTTTACCATTTCACCATAAGCATTGGTAAGCATATCTTCATATGTAATAGAGTAGATATTAGAATTAGATTTGCTAGCCTCTAACCATTTCTCGTTGTAGCATTTCCAATTTCCGGGATAGTTAAAAAATTTAAATTTAGATGGCTTATCAGTAAATAAAAACTCAATGTACTGAGCTAAATTCTTTTTTATTTCTGAATAGTCTTCAAACTTTAAACGATCCCTGTAATAATTCACCAATTTAGGATCTTTTCTGTTCTTTTCATTCCAAACCAAATGATGAAAATAAGAAGAAACCATAATATCTCTACCGTCTCTAAGTAACCAAACTATATGCTTATTTTTGTCAATTAAATATTTTGGTTGATAATGGCTGTGATAAACTGCTGTTTTTAATATAGGATATTGATTTCTTGGAAATGGCAATTCTAAACAACCAGATAATAACTGAGACAACCATGTTCCTCCAGATTTTGGATATTCTACTACTAATACTGATTTATTAACTAAAGTAACACTGTTAATATACAGTAACCTCGTAGCGTGTTCAAACTTACCCAATATTTGCTTTACCTTCATTTATTTTTTTGTGTTTACAAAAAAGTTAAAAAACTACACAATCATTCCTGCGGCAACGGTTTCATTAGTGGTGTCATCTATCAATATAATACTTCCCGTTATTCTATTTTCTCTGTAAGAATCTATCATTAATGGTCTTGTTGTTCTAATTTTAACTTTACAAATATCATTCATGTTTAAGTTTTTGTCTACTTTATTGCGCTCCAAAGTATTGATGTCTATTTTATAAACTACTTCTTGAATGATGGCCTTTTGTTCATTGCTCGTATGTCTAATTGAATACTTCGCTCTAGGAATAGAAGAATTTTTATGCAGCCAACACAACATAACGTCAAGATCTTGAGAAGCATCTGGTTTGTTATTTGATCTTACAATCATATCTCCTCTACTAATATCAATATCAT